>NZ_DCYU01000052.1:0-61720 GCF_002331165.1 Pseudoalteromonas sp. UBA2102 | reverse complement strand
ACGGTCAATGTCTGCTTTTCGCTCTTTTGAGGCATTCGCCTAAACACGTTTTGGGGCAGAAATGAGTTAAACCGGAAGGACAGCTTATGGCATTAAGTCGAACTTCGGCAAAGAGCGATTACCGGTCATTGAGATAGGCTAAATGTAATGGTTAACTGATTGATAAAAGTGCTCTTTGCTCATATATTCATGAAAATAAGCGACGGGCGTATATTGTTCTATTTAACTTTACTTTAAAGTTTTAAAAAACTTAGTGATAGTAATATCTTAGGTTATTTGTTAAAACTATATAAATAGTTAAATGAGCGTTAAGTCGGCAGAAATATGCTGCAGAGCGCGGCGTTAAAGCTCAAAGATGCACTGACACACCATAAACAGGAGGGAACCATGTTTAAAATTACTGGGCTTGATAAACTGCAGAAAGATCTAAAAAATGCAGAGCAAGCATTGAATGAACTAGATGGAGAGTTGGGCGTCGTTAACTTTGATCCTCATGATCCTGCCAGTATTGAGGCTGCCATCCAATCAGTTAGCCAAATTATTGATAACCGCATTGAACCTTATGCCAGTAGCCCTATCGTCGATTCGCTCACCGAACAAATGAAAGAAAGCTATAGAGAAACGATTCTTCAAAAGGCCGCTGAGGCCAGATTGCAACCTGACGAGAATTAGTGATGACCCAAGATATTTTCGGAGAAATTAACAACGCAATCCTAGACTTACAGAACTCGCAGTTGCAGACTTATGAACGCCCATTGAAAAAGCTAGGGCAATTGTTACGGCATACCGACCTTGAACCTTACAATGAGGAACTGACGGAAGGAGTTGACTTCGACGCTTTCATTGCTGAAAGCGAAAAAACTGGGGGCAGCATGGTCGGGAGTGCCCAACTTGCTTGGCCAGATGACCTCAAAAAAACGATGGGTTTAACATTGCTTCTTATAGATAAACTGGCTAATGACCCACGTTACGCTATCAACTTTAGTCATCATTTCTTCTACTCTGGAAATAAAATCATCGCTGGTATCCATGCGCTCACTGGGCAACTCATTATTCCCTTTGCGCGTGATTACAAGAACTATGTTCAATCGAAGGGGAGTATTGAAACTGTGTTGAAGCAACCAGTCTCACGAAAGGTGTTTATCGTTCATGGGCACGACAATGGTGCTCGGGAAACTGTGGCTCGTTTTCTGGAACGCATTGGTTTGGAGGCCGTTATTCTCCATGAACAGGCTAATCAAGGGAGAACAATTATCGAAAAAGTCGTTGCAAACAGCGATGTTGGGTTTGCGGTAGTCCTTCTCACACCGGATGATGAGGGCCGTGTAAAAGGAGGGGCACTTGAGCCTCGAGCTCGTCAAAATGTATTATTGGAACTGGGTTACTTCATTGGCCGCTTGGGCCGAGAAAAAGTATGTGCTCTCAAACGTGGTACGTTAGAAATACCTAGTGATTTCGCGGGTGTTGTATGGGAAACAATGGACAGTAGTGGCGGCTGGAAACAGGCTCTCGCGCGTGAACTCGAAGCGGCTGGGCACAGTATAGATTGGAACAAAGCAATGCGCGCTTGATGTGCGCACACCACAATCGAAGGCCCACTATTGCGGTTATTAAATTGGCGAGAATTTAATTGAGAAAGGATAGGAAGGCTATGGAATCGCGTCTTGCTTTTTCCACTTTCTTTTTGAATGATGTGGCACATATGCAACTGTCAGGCTTGATTTAATCACACGAAGCTAATCTGATGACTTATCCGTTTGAATCTCCGCTTTAACACCTTTAATCAGGCTAGGCTGGTTCGATTTACTTTACTATTATTGCAAACACTCGATCTGTGAGCATATCTTCTGGGTCTAATGCATTTGGGTTATAAGATGAGTTTTTGATTACCTCATAAATTTCAATATCTTTAATGTCTTGTTTAAAAGGATTTTTTGATTTTAGTTTTTCCTTATCATTAAAAAAATCAAACTTGTCATAAGCAGTAATAAAATGTTTATTTTCAAGATACTCATTACAACTTAGTGCTAATTTTAAAGCCTCCAACAGTAGATGTTTAAGAGCTCGATTCTCACCTCGACATGCAGCAAACAACGCTATTGTGGTATTTTTACTTTCAAGCTTAGGAGGTACATCAAATGGCATTTTCTTAGCTAACCCCATCAAATATTGGCGAAAGTACTTGCTGTCATTTTTTAGGCTAAAGTATTCAAGTTTTCTTTTTCTAACTAAGCGAGAAGCCCATTGAGGTTCTTCTGCTATTTTTGCAGCCCAAGGCATACCAACCAGTACTATTGGCACTTTGGCTTCTTCACTAATAAACTTTAACCCATTTGCAATTTGTTGTCGTTCTTGTACGCTTTTAAACTCTATTAACTCCTGAAACTCATTAATGATGAGTAGCTCTACTTGAGCTTTAATTAAGCTCTCTACAAGCTTTTTAGTAAGGTCTGTTTTGTAGCCTCGCTTTTTAATTTGACTACTTCCAAATAGCTCCAGATCTGCCAGCATTTGGACTAAAGTAGCATCTAAGCCTTTCCCCCTAGATATACGACTTACTAAGACTGGCATAGTGTTTCGACTATAATTCTGTGTAGCTAGAACTCTTTTTTTGTAGTGATTAATGGTATGACTTTTTCCAACACCTGTATCACCAATTAATAGCATACACTGTTGGTCTGACTGAAATTTACGGTTTAATCTTAATTCATCAAAGTCATTAAAAATTGTTTTAATTTGCGGGTGCATAACGATGCAATCGCTAAAGTTCCGTAACTTCTCTATCTGTATCTCTGTTAAGGCATTCATTCAAATGCCTCTAAGTCATCATCCCAGTCGTCAGAATTATCGTTACTTATATGTTTTTGCACAGGGGCTGCACTTTCTTCAGAGACCTTAATAGTGCTCGTTCCTGTATTACTTACATCAGCTATTTGAGCTTGCTTTTTAACAGCTGTTATCTTAGCTTTAGTTTTTGATTCAATGAAAACTTCTTGCTCTTGCTTTACTCGCTCATGAATAGCCATGCGTGCTTTCGCTAAGCCCAAACTATCTTTAGATTCCCGTATGACTTCCCTGTTAATTTTTTTTATTGTTTTATGCTCATAGATACTTAAACCATCCGTATAACCGGTAGGATCTGTACACGGTACTTCTAGATAACTTTCTAACTCTTCTAAATAAACATAAATTTTTGAGATGTCATCAGGATCGACTTTAATCAGTTTTTTTACAGTTTCTTTTGTTTGCGGATAATGTTTACGATAATCAGCCAAAGCTGTTGAGTCATACATTAACTCTTGATATTTAAACCCATTTCTCGTTAACGTTCTTGAGTCTGAGATGCGCATTAACATTGAAAAACGCGTTTCCTCCTCTTCATTCATGGTCAATGGGGGATATGCATCAAACCCTTGTTGCCAACGTTTAATTGGGATTCGAGTTTCACGTGAATTACTGTCTTGATGATACACATCCGCGATCCAGCGGTGAAATTCTTCAACAAAAGTTGAGAAGCGCATAATTGCATCTTTCTCAGGTTTATACTCTTCTTTTTCTAAAATATTTGAAAATGTCTTTCCTGGTAATTCAGGTAAGAAATATTCATTCATCACCCCAAAAAAACGCTCTATAAAGGGTTTTAGCCAAGGCTTGCGCACAGGGTTATATTGGATATTTATTCCTGCTGACTGACAAGCATGCTCTAAGTTTTTAGACCAAAACTCAGCACCATTATCTACAACTAAATTTTCAAATTTACCAAAGCAAGGCCAATCATTTTGTAGTTCTATATTCAGAGCATCAAGAGACTTTGGTTTAATCGCATGAGTAATAGCCTTAGCAGCAGATACGTAGGAAGGGGATTTATAACTAAGATGAAAACCAAGAACACAGCCACTAAATACATCAATAAGTAATGTTAGGTAAGGTCTTCCTATGGGAATAAGTAACTCATCATCAAGTAGGATTAAATCAAGTGGTGTATGATCAATCTCTACACGCTCTAATATTCTTGTCGGGGGTACGTGCGCAGCGCAGTAAGCAAACCATTGGTCTGCTTTAAATTTACCATGCCTTGCGACCGCGACCGCATATGGGGGTATTGCTTTGATTCTTTTATTAAACGCATTGTAGGATATTATTGGAATCTTGCCTTCGACAATACTCTCATTTTCAATAACAATAAGGTCTTTATAGTACTGATATGCAGTTGCTATAGTAGGTCTTTTAGCATCTAAAAATCGTTCTAATGCTTTATCAAAAAATTTATCATCCCCTTTTATACGGTTAGTTCTGTTTCCCATTTTGTGGTTTTTATCAGCAAGGGAGGCTATATCACCGTTGCTTTCGATATATTTTTTGCGCCAACGAGCAACAGTTCGCCAATTTGGCCGAACTACGTCACCTCCTTTAAAAAGCTCATCTAAAATAGGATCTAAATTTCGTTGGGTCCAGCCGCGTGAAAGTTTTTTATCTATAGTGCTAATTAGCTTATACCTTTGTAGTGCTTGGTTTTTAAAGGTATCTGAAAAGGTATCCAAATCACGCTGGATTAAGTTGGCATCATCTAATTTGACGTATTGTGTGGGCGTTTGTGGCTTTAATGGCACTAGTGATTCATCAAATTCATTAAAAAAGTCAGTCATGGTGTAGCCCATAATGTTGGATTATTAGTTAAATCATCACACCCTAGATCAGCCTTAACCAACCCTTTATGCATGAGCCCAAATAAAAAAGATCGTGTTTCACCAATTGGTATCCCAACCTGAGAGCTTATATCATTTAGCTTGATTACCCCTGATTTATGAATAAAACTGAGCAACTCTTTTTGAATGCCGCTGATACCATAAACACCTGAGTAGCGGTGTAATAACTTTAAGTTGTTTAATATTGGATTTACCCTAATTTGCCTATCAGTTACTAAAACAAGATCAATCCCCAATTTTAATGATGCAGCTCTTTTGGCAGCAAATTCAGCTCTAAATAGTGGAGAAGCAATTTTAGAATAGGGCTTATATTCGTGGTATTTTTGGGTTTTATCTGTATATGAAATCAGTGCATCTGGTGTGTAAGGTAAGCTTTTACCCATAAACTCATATTTAAAGCCTTCAGGCTGACTCCCAAAACTCTCTATCAAGTCGTTATATTCATGATGAAAACATGCATCAAACTCTAATGAGCTCTCACACATAACTACACTACTAACTTTAGTGCTCGCAAATTTAAATACATTTTTATTTGGAGATGGCTTTCTTAAGTTGCGTATATACATAAGTAAATTTTTATTATTTGAGTACACATACTATACAAATAAAAAGCCACTATGTCACACTATGGTTTAATTAATTCTTAAAGAATTGATTATAATGGAATTTATTTTTAGCATCATTTTTAATAAGGGGCTTTATGTCAGAGTATGACTTTAATTATGTCAAGGTATGGTTGTATTATGTCAAACTATGGTTGCAGCGACACTAGATCCTTAAAGCCGATCAACACGCTAAATACCGTTAAACCATGGCCGCTTTTACATACACATCAAAACGGTTCTTTTTTGTTTTAATTTGCATGCTGGGGGTTTGGTTGTTTAAAAATGGGGCGTAATCGGGGCGTTTAACTACCACACGCTTACTGGCAAGTGGGTAGGCGAATTCAAGTAAGTCATCGGCGTCGGTATCTGCGCCTACTAATGCCTTAAATACGCGCATTTCTTTTTTAACTAACGCTGATTTTTCTCGGTGTGGAAACATAGGATCTAAATACACTACATCGGGCATGCTCTCGCACTGCTCTAACAACGTGTGGCTTGAGCCAAAAACTAAGCTCATATTTTGCTGCATCCACGAACCAATCTCTGCATCTTCGTAAGCGCGTTTTAAGCCATCAAACAATAAAGCCGCTACCACAGGGTGGCGCTCATGCAGTATAACCTTACAACCAAGTGACGCTAGCACAAAGCCATCTCGGCCAAGCCCGGCGGTGGCATCAAGTACAACAGGGGTTGCGCCTTTATTTAACCCTACCGCTTTTGCGATTGATTGGCCTTTGCCGCCGCCAAACTTACGCCTGTGAGCAACTGCACCTGTTACAAAGTCTACGTTTATTGCGCCAAGTTTAGGCTCGTCGCTTTTTAAAAGGCTAAGGCCTTTATCGTCGTAATGCAGAGTAAAACCGCTACAACTTTGCGCCCATTGGGCTAAGTTAAAACGCGTTTCTAGCTCATTTAAATATGGGCGACACTCTTTAAAAGCACACTGAATAACCACTACACACTCCGACGAAAAATTTCAGCTGCAGTATAACAAGCGTTAAAGCACTAAAATAGCTCTATATCGCTTTGATGCGCAAGACTATGTGAGCTGGCCTCCTCTACTTTAGAGCGTAAGTTGCACAATAATTCGTTGCGGCTCTCGGTCACTTGTTTAAGCTGGTACTTTATAAACGCTAAATCACTATTTGCGGTTACTAGCAGCTGCATAGTTTCGTCTAATTGCGACATGTATAAAGTTAAATCAGCAGGATTGGCGTGTGCTTGCGTTTGCTTAATTGCACAGTTGAGTTCATGAAGCTGCTCTATAAACTGCCTTGTGTAGTCGTTTTGTACAACATTTTGGCTAGTAAGCTGCTTTACTATATCTTGCAAAGCAGTGCTAATTTGGGTGGCTTGTTCAAAGCTATTTTCGTTTCTTTCCATAGCAACGACCTTTTCGTTTGTCACTTCGAGTATGTGCGGGAATAAGTCTTTATAACGGCCGTATAAAGCACGATTATCAGCCGGCATATTTTTAATTAATAAAGATATTTTGGGGTAGTTAATAATGGTGCTGTTACCAATATCCACAAATCGACTGGCATTACGGTGCTGCTCTAAAAGCTCCTGCTCGAGCGGGCATACACCACTTTCTAAACTATAAAAATAGCTCCCCCCTTGATACCAAAACACAATAACCACGTCTAAATTAAACGGGCTAAAAAAGGCAAGCAAGTGCTCGCTTAATGACTGAAAGTTATGAGAGTGATAGCTTTGCCCCACAAACCTAACAATACGCCCCATATCCCCCGACTCCGCCAAGGCCATTGCGGCGGTATCTTGCGCTTTAGCTACATCAAATTTTAGCTTTTCACATTGCTGCCGGTACTCATAAAGCACTTTAATGCGTGCCATTAGCTCTTCGGTGTTGAAGGGTTTTATAATGTAGTCAGATGCGCCTACGCTGTAGCCTTTTACTCTATCGTTAAGCTCCACCTTAGAGGACAAAAACATAACGGGTATATCGTGTGTTGACTCATCTTCTTTTAGTGCTTGGCATACTTGGTAGCCGGATTTACCGGGCATTTCTATATCAAGTAAAATTATGTCGGGCGTGTGCTTTTTGGCTAGCTTAAGTCCTTGTTCGCCACCTTTAGCGTGAATAAGCTTACAAAAGCCCGCTAAAGCCTCTTCAATAATTCGATGAACATACAAATCGTCATCAATTGTTAGTACCAACTTTGCCATGCCCTAGTCCATTTTGCTGCGTATACACAAAGCATAGTACGGGAGGTTAAAATTACTAAAAACAATTGGCCAATATATTAAAAAACATAAAAAAAGCGCCATATAGGCGCTTTATAAGGTTAAGTAGTTGTTTATGCAGCTATACCACTGTGACGCAGTAGCGCATCAACATTTGGCTCGCGACCTCGGAACTTTTTAAATAACTCCATAGGTTCTTCACTGCCGCCTTTTTCTAAAATATTTTCTAAGAAGGCTTTACCTGTTTCGGCGTTAAAAATACCGTCTTCTTCAAATTTAGAAAATGCATCGGCAGAGAGTACTTCAGCCCATTTGTACGAGTAGTAACCGGCGCTGTAGCCACCTGCAAAAATATGACTAAAGCCATGTTGAAAACGATTAAACTCAGGCGGGTTAACCACCGACGTGCGGCTACGTACGTCGTTTAAAATCGCTTGAATTTGGCACTCTTGGTTTGCCTGATAGTCGTGGTGGATTCTAAAATCGAACAACGAAAACTCAATCTGACGCAGCATTTGCATGCCAGAATTATAGTTTTTAGCAGCCAGTAGCTTATCAAGTAGCTCTTTTGGTAATGACTCACCACTTTCAAAGTGGCCTGAAATAAAGCTCAGCGCTTCTTCATCGTAACACCAGTTTTCTAAAAATTGGCTTGGTAGCTCTACGGCATCCCATGCAACGCCGTTAATACCAGCAACAGGAGCAGCATCAACTTGGGTAAGCATGTGGTGTATACCATGGCCAAATTCGTGGAAAAGCGTGGTTACTTCGTCATGTGTAAATAGCGCCGGTTTGTCGCCTACCGCTTTATTAAAGTTACACACTAAGTATGCCACGGGTGTTTGCAATTCGCCGCTGGCGCGTACTTTACGCCCCATACAGTCATCCATCCACGCTCCGCCACGTTTGCGCTCGCGTGCATATAGATCAAGATAAAAACGACCGCGCAATGTGTTACTGCTATCAAAAATTTCAAAAAAGCGAACATCGCTGTGGTAGCTATCAAAGTCGCTTACTTCTTTTACCTTAATACCAAAAAGGCGGTTAACGGTTTCAAATAAACCGCTAAGTACTTTATCTGCAGGGAAATAAGGGCGCAGTACTTCATCTGAAATTGCGTATTTTTCTTGCTTGAGCTTTTCGCTGTAGTAACCAAAATCCCATGCTTGAAGCTCAGTAATACCATGGTGTTGCTCAGCATAGGCTTTTAGTTCTGCCACTTCTTGCTCTGCTTGAGGCTTAGACTTAGCGGCTAAATCTTCTAAAAAGGAGAAAACTTGCGCTGGCGACTCGGCCATTTTAGTTGCTAATGATTTTTCAGCGTAGTTATTAAACCCTAATAGCTGCGATAGCTCATGGCGTAGTGCAAGCTCTTCTTTCATAATGGCTGAGTTATCAAACTCACCCGCATTAGGGCCTTGATCTGAAGCGCGCGTACAAAATGCCGTGTAGGTTTCTTTGCGCAGTTCGCGGTCATCTGCATAGGTCATTACCGGTAAGTAAGACGGAAAATCAAGCGTAAATACCCAGCCGTCTAAACCTTTGCTTTTAGCTGTTTCGCTAGCAAGCGCTAATGCCGACTCTGGCAAGCCTGCCAATTGGCTTTCATCGGTAATGTGTTTATGCCATGCAAGCGTTGCATCCATTACGTTGTTACCAAATTTAGAGGCTAGTTCAGATAAACGCGTGCTAATTTCGCCGTAGCGCTTTTGATCTTCTGCTGATAATGCAATGCCTGAAAGTTTAAAATCACGTAGAGCGTTGGTGATGGTTTTTTGCTGCGCAGTGCTGAGTGTTTTAAATTCATCGCTGTTATAAAGTGCATTATACGCTTCGTACAAGCCTTGATGTTGCCCGACAAATGTTGAGTACTCAGATATAAGTGGTAAACATTGCTCGTAGGCTTCACGCAGCTCGTCGTTATTCATGACTGAATTAAGGTGCGATACCGGTGAAAACATACGCGAGAGTTTATCGTCGGCTTCTTCAAGGGGTAATACTAAATCGTTCCATGTAAACGAGCCTTTCGCTAACACGTCATCTATGGCTTTACGACATTGCTCTATACCGTGCTTTAGTGCCGGTACTACGTACTCTGGCTTTATTTTTGAAAACGGGGGTAAGCCTTCTAGGCCAATGAGTGGATTTGTTTGTGCTTCGCTCATGAATTTTCTCAATTTAATTGACTATGAATTTGAAGTTGGGGCAAAACGGTGAAATACAAGCCTCCATTAATGGGTCTAATATAGCTTAGGATGAAACTGATCGGCATAATAAACAATTTCGTTTGTTGTATTTATCAGCTTTTTAGCGCGCCGCGCTGGGTGACTTGCACTTAGCATATGCTATCATCGGCACATTATAGTTAAATATATTTTTTGAGGATAAAACATGGCTCAGCATTTTGATTACATTGCGATTGGTGGTGGTAGTGGCGGTATAGCCTCTGCTAACCGTGCGGCAATGCGTGGCGCTAAAGTAGCGCTTATCGAAGCAAAACACATGGGCGGCACCTGTGTTAATGTAGGCTGTGTGCCTAAAAAAGTAATGTGGCATGGCGCACAAGTTGCTGAAGCAATTAACTTATATGCACCTGATTACGGCTTTAACGTAGAAGTGAAAGACTTTAACTGGAGCAAACTCGTTGAGAGCCGCGAAGCGTACATTGGTCGCATTCATAAAGGATACGACAACGGTTTAGCGAACAATGGCGTAACCGTAATTAATGGTTTTGCTAAATTTGTTGATAGCAAAACCGTAGAAGTAAACGGCGAGCATTACACGGCTGATCATATTTTGATTGCAGTAGGTGGACGTCCGCATACTCCTAATATTCCAGGTGCTGAGTACGGTATAGACTCAAATGGCTTTTTTGAATTAACAGAGCAGCCAAAGCGAGTAGCGGTAATTGGCGCAGGCTACATTGCTGTAGAACTTGCCGGTGTACTGCATGGTTTAGGCACAGAAACTCATTTATTTGTACGTAGACACGCGCCGCTTCGTAATTTTGATACGCTACTGGTTGAAACCCTGGTAGAGATCATGAAAAAAGAAGGCCCAACACTGCATACCGAATGCTCGCCTAAAGAAATTGTTAAAGAAAGCGATGGTAGCTTAACCATTCATTTTGAAAATGGTTACAGCCAAAATGTTGACCAAGTAATTTGGGCTATTGGCCGCGAGCCAAGCACCGACGTAATTAACATTGCAGCAGCAGGGGTTGAACTAAATAGCTCTGGTTATGTAAAAGTAGATGAATATCAAAATACAAACGTACCTGGTATTTATGCTGTAGGCGATATTATTGAGCACGGTATAGAACTTACGCCTGTCGCTGTTAAAGCCGGCCGTACCCTATCAGAGCGTTTATTTAATAAAGACCTACCTGATGATTTAAAAATGGATTACAGCCTTGTACCTACTGTGGTATTTAGCCACCCACCTATTGGTACTATTGGTGAAACCGAGCAAGAAGCTATTGCTCGCCACGGCGAAGAAAACGTAAAAGTGTACAAGTCGGGCTTTGCCGCTATGTACACAGCCGTTACACAACACCGCCAACCGTGTGCAATGAAGCTTGTATGCGTAGGCCCTGAAGAAAAAGTAGTTGGCTTACACGGCATTGGTTTTGCCGTTGATGAAATGATTCAAGGCTTTGCGGTTGCTATGAAAATGGGCGCAACTAAAGCTGATTTTGATGCCGTTGTTGCTCTGCACCCTACAGGCTCAGAAGAGTTTGTGACGATGCGCTAGGCATATTCTGCTTATAACGTTAAAAGCCCTTACTATGTTTTAGTAAGGGCTTTTTTATGCTTAACGCATTTAACCCTAGACAGCACAACTAATTAACTCAACTTATTACAAAAAACACATCATAAATACATAAAATAAAAACATAACCCATTAATTTAACAGCAAAAAACTTAGGCCGATAAATATATAAAAAGTTTCTATAATGTTTTGGCTTTTAGCCATTTTTATAATTAAACTGCCGCGCATTGTTTTCTATTTGAGCTTTTATATGTTTTTACTGCGATCTTTTATTTACTTATTATGCTTAGCAGGTGTGGCTTTTTTAATTCAGCTTGAAGGTTTTGATTTACAGCAAAATGCACTTTACAGTGAAGAAACACTAACCGAACACATGCAAGATATTTTAACGTTTTTAAGTTGTATGCTGTTTTTCTACGCCTCACGTATTCACTCTGATCTTAAAATAGCCGCGCTGTTACTGGCTGCTTTGTCGGCTGCTATGTTTGTTAGAGAATTTGACACCTACCTAGATATGTATGTATTTGATGGCGCATGGCAAGCAATTGTATATACGCTGTTAGGGAGCGTACTACTTTACTTAAAAGCCCAACGAGGCTTTATTTACAGCTCGTTAAAAGCCTATTCGCAAACACCGAGCTATGGTATTTGCCTATCTGGCTTAGTGACCTTACTCGCTTTCTCGAGAATGATGGGCAAGGGCGAGTTTTGGCACTCAGTTATGGGAGAACAATACGTTCGGGTCGTTAAAAATATTATTGAGGAAGGCATAGAAACCCTAGGTTACACGCTTATTTTTATCGCTGCCATTGAGCTTGTATTGTTTTGCCAAAAACACGCTAAACACACGCAGGTCTCTATTACAGAGCAAACAGCCTAGCTGCTAAGTAATACCGGTTTAATTAAGTATTAGCCATTCTAGCGTACAAGATAAAGCGCTAACAGGGTTATAACGCTATTCAGCTATTGCTATAAATGGCTCATAACTTAATACAATTGGTATAAGTGATTTTATGTAGCTTAAATTTGCTAATTGGTTTGATTACTCAATATACTTAGCGTGCCTATTGCTACTCGTATTTGGAAGTTATGATTAAAGACATACTCATGCACCCTTTTTTAGTTTCTGTGCTCGTGCTTGCCATTGCATTTGTGCTTAAAGTACTGGTTGATAAACTAGCAAGAAACCGCGCAGAAAAAAAAGAAAAAGACATTCGTTACATCACTCATAACATTAAGCACTTTATTAATTTTGTTATGGTGTTGTCGCTGCTATTTGTGTGGTCGACCGAAATACAAAATTTTGCGCTGTCTATTGCTGCGTTTGCAGTGGCTATAGTGCTTGCAACTCGCGAGTTTATACAATGCGTTATTGGCTTTTTTTACCTAGTTACCACCCGCCCGTTTAGAGTAGGTGATTGGATACAAGTAGGTGACTATTTTGGCGAAGTAGCCGAAACAGACTGGGTAAAAACCACCATGCATGAAATAGACATGCACACTTATCAGTTTTCGCGCAAAACAATTTATATACCAAATAATAAGCTGATCACCAGCTCAATTAAAAACCTTAATTATGTAAAGCGCTTTGTTACTCATCATTTTACTATTGTACGCAGAGAGAGCTTTAACCCTTATGTTATTCATGACGAGTTAGTCAATCAGGCAAAGCTGTACTGCGAAGAGTTTCACGATGTAGCAACACGTTATAATTCGATGATAGAGCGTAAACTCGATGCAAAAATTTCAGGTCCGGCACCGGTTATTCACTTTGGTACTACGGAGCTTGGTGAGTTTAAAGCAAGCTTTACGCTATTTTGCCCAACCAACAAAGCACTTGAAATAGAGCATAAATTAACTGAGTGTTTTATGGCTTTGTGGTACGAACAGGCGAAGAAGAACAAAGAAGAGCAAAGCGAGGCGTAAACCTCGCATTGGTAACCTATAGAGCGCGAATTGCTTCGCGCTTTATTGTTTTATGCGGTGCCACCTACTGTAAGTTGGTCTATTTTAAGGCTTGGTTGACCTACCCCTACAGGAACGCTTTGGCCATCTTTACCGCAGACACCTACGCCTTTATCAAGGGCTAAATCGTTGCCTACCATAGAAATATGCTGCATCACCTCTGGGCCATTGCCAATCAGTGTTGCACCTTTAATTGGCTGGGTAATTTTACCGTTTTCAATTAAATACGCCTCTGATGCGCTAAATACAAACTTACCTGAAGTAATATCTACTTGGCCGCCACCAAAGTTTGGTGCAAATACCCCTTTTTTAACTGAGCTTATAATATCGGCTTGGCTATGCTCGCCCCCTAACATGTAGGTGTTGGTCATACGCGGCATAGGTAAATGCGCATACGACTCACGACGTGCATTACCCGTTGGGTTTACACCCATTAAACGCGCATTGAGCTTATCTTGCATGTAACCTTTTAAAATACCGTTTTCGATAAGTACGTTATAAGCTGCAGGTGTGCCTTCATCGTCAACGTTAAGTGAACCGCGACGATCGGCCATGGTGCCATCATCAACTACTGTACACAGCTCAGACGCTACTTTTTGCCCCACTTTACCGCTAAATGCCGAAGCTCCTTTACGGTTAAAGTCGCCTTCAAGGCCATGGCCTACCGCTTCGTGTAAAAGCACGCCAGGCCAGCCATTGCCTAACACAACTTCCATTGTGCCAGCTGGTGCATCAATTGCCTCTAAGTTTACTTTAGCTTGGCGTACAGCTTCTTCGGCAAAGCCCATCCAACGTGGCTTGCCTTCAACTAGTTCTTTAAAGTAACCATAATCTAAGCGTGCGCCGCCCCCTGCACCACCGCGTTCACGGCGGCCATTTTTTTCAAGTAAAACGGAGCAGTTTAAACGAATAAGCGGGCGTATATCGGTAGCAAACGTGCCATCGCTGGCAGCAATTAAGACCTCTTCGTATACAGCCGACATTGAACTAATTACTTGTTCAGCATCAGGGGCGAGTTCGCGTATGTAGTTTTCAAGCTCACGCAATAAACTCACTTTATCGCTGTCACTCATGCTTGAAATTGGCTGATGCGGGGCAAATTGCTCTTTTGCTTTCACATCGCTAAATACTTTAATGGTTTTATCTTCGCCTGCATCGGCAATGCTACGAGCTGCCGTTGCGGCTTTGTTTAACGCTTCAAGGTTAATGGCATCAGAGTAAGAAAACCCTGTTTTTTCACCACTAACGGCACGAACACCTACTCCGCGCTCAACATTGTAAGAGCCTTCTTTTACTAAGCCGTCTTCAAGCACCCATGACTCATGATGGCTTGATTGAAAGTATAAATCGGCGTAATCCACTTTATGCTGATGAATATGCCCAAGCGTTTTTTCGAGTTCTTCTCGATTTAGCTGGCTGTCGTGTAATAAATGCTGTTCAACCGAATTCATAATAAATGCTCTCTAAATCGTTGATGAGATTGCACGGGCATATCTCTTCTAATTTTATTTAACTGGTTTAGGTCGGCGTAACCGCTTATAAACCCTACCCCACTTTCAAGCGTTGCTATTTGCTCGCCCCACGGTGAAATAATAATACTGTGTCCGTATGTTTGGCGGCCATTTTGATGCGTTCCATACTGCGCCGCTGCAATAACGTAACATTGCGTTTCTATTGCGCGTGCTTTTAATAAGGGCTGCCAATGTGCCTGCCCAGTAGGGACTGTAAAAGCACTGGGCACTAAAATTATTTCAGCCCCTTGGCGCGTAAGTGCGCTAAATAATCCGCTAAAGCGCAAATCATAACATATTGTTAAGCCAATTTTACCAAACGGTGTAGCAACAACCACCACATCATCGCCAGCCTGAGTAAAGTCTGACTCTCGATAGCTGGCGGTTTTATCGGCCACATCAACATCAAATAAATGCATTTTATTGTACGTGGCTACGCATTCACCTTGGCTATTAAATAAGTGCGAGGCCGCAAAGTATTTATTATTTTTGTGTGGCTCAGGGATGGTGCCCGCATTTAGCCAAATATTATGCTTTTTACACAATGCACTTAATTGCTGTTTATAGTGTGTAATACGTTTAGCAACCGCTAGCGTATCATGGCCACTTTTACTAAATACTAAAAACGCCTCGGGTAAACACACAAGCATAGGCCTGGCTGCGGGGAGTTTATTTAACGCCTCGCCAAGGGTTGCCATGTTGTCGTCGGGGTTGGTGCCTGAGCACATTTGCAAAGCAATTATATTGGCGTTTAGCATACTCATTGTGTTGCTGTTACCGCGGCATCTTTAAGTGTGAGTGTGCTGGCCGCTTGCGGCTGATTTTGCGCAGCTTGCGGTAAGGTAACTTCCTTACTTTTACGCTCAAGCTCTTGTACCACAGGGTCATTCATTTTGCCGGTTACTTTAAAGTTAATTTCGGAGATCACCCTTGCTGAGTGAATAACCTTATCAAGCGCTAAAGCGGCAAGCCCTGTGACGGGATTAACCATCCAAGCCACAATAACCGGAATACTAGATGTTACTTGTGGTGCCACTGCTAAATCGTAATCTATTTCAAGGGTGTTTAAATTAGCATAGCCGTTAATCGTTAAATCGGCTGGCACGCCATCCATTTTGGTATCTTTTGTGTAGGCTATACCTTTATCTAGCTGCATAGAGCCTTTTAAGCTGTTGTAAAAAAAGCCTTTTGAAAATACATCTCTAAAATCGAGTTTTAATTTACGCACTAGCGAGTCAAGGCTAAGTAACGAAAACACACGTGCCCCACCATCACTTATTTCAGCAATGTGGCCTTCGCCTAAATCCCACTTAACTTCACCGCCCAAACTTGGTATATCAAAGTCATACGGGGCGCCTTGCCAAGCAAGGTTGTAGTTAATATCGGCTTTTGAGTCTTTTATTGCGGTGGTGATATCAAATTCATCAAATAGCGCGCCTATATCGTCACTTTTAAGTTCACCATTAAATTGCGTAAAGCCACCTTGCCATTGCCCTTTGGTACGTAAAATATGGTCGCCCTTATCAACCACAAGCTCAGAAATAGTGAGCTTGTCGCCTTCACCGACCAGCGAAGCGCTCACTTTATCAAGCTGATAACTTGCCACTTTACAATCTGCACATTCAAATTCAATGGCAGGTACTGTGTTAAGCCACGCTAGGTTTTGCTCTGGCAGTACATCGGTGATCTCAAGATCTTCTTCTACTTTAGGTGCAAAGTTAAGTCTTAAGTAATCGCTACTTATACGTATCGGCTGGCTTGGCTGAGAGCTGGAAATAAACACGTCAGCACGCAGCTCTTTGGCATTAATTTTTAAATATAAGTCGTTTTGCTGGGGCGCTAAGCGCATTTCAAAATCGTTAAAAATAATGTCGCTAGCATTAACCTTGTCAATATGCGCAACCACTTCATTTAATGGCGGCATAATACCCTCAGACTGCTGGTTTGGCTTAGCTTGAGCGGCTTTAATTATTTGGTCTATTAATTCAAACCATGCTTCTAGTTGCGTTTGTTCAAGGTTAATATTAACGCTTAAATCTTTTTGATTTAGCCCTAAATCTTGCTCACCAAGTACAATATGCATATTACTAAATTGCGGCTGACCGTTTTCTAAAATCGCATTAAAATATAGCTGCTGATTAGCATTAGCCGTAATAAGATTTGAAATATCATCGCCTTGCACTATGCCCGTAAACGGCCAAACCTGTTCACTTGTTTTGCCATAGGGCGCTGGTAGCATGCTCGTTAACCCTCGCAGCTCTGAGCTTACCTGAGCGCGGTAATTAAAGCCTTGCTCGGTAAAATTAAGTGTAAGGCCTACATCAACTTCACTTTGCCCACTCAGGTACCCTTTCAGTACACCTTGCGCCTGGGTTGTTAGTGTATCTGCATTTAGTAACGCCGTTATATCAATATTAGCGGTGTACTGCTGTGCTTCGCTTGCACTATTATAGTTAATGCTAAGCGGCATACCCAACCATGTAGCGCTGGCGTTTTGCATGCTAATTGTATCGTTTTCAAAGTTGAGCTCGCCGCTTAGTTTTTCAAGCGTAATGCCTGGGGCCGCAATATAAACAGGCAAATCGTTTAGTTTTACTTTGCCGCTTACACTGGCTCCACCTTTAAATTTAGAGCCAATTAAAAGAGTTACGCTTGCATCGGCTTGACCTTTACCTTGCACCACTTCAAAAATATTGGCCAGTGGGTTTGCAATGGGCGTGGCTGCAAAAAAGTCATGCAGTTTTTCCATTTGCGCGCGTTTATCTATTTGTACAATGAGTTCATCAGCGTGCATTAAATCGGCAATACTCACTTGCACGCTATCGCCTACTTCTAAATTAACTAGCTGGCCTTGCTGGCTATAAATATCCATTCGCTCGTTGGCAAAGTGCAACTGCACATTGGCGTTAGTTACTGCCGGCCAATTGGGGTCAAACGCGTATGTTGCATTATCTATTTGCGCGAGTACATCAAATTGGCCGCTGCCATCGGTGAAAGGAAAACCTGAAAGCGGGCCCGCAAATAATACTTGCGCCTTAGCCACTTCGCCCCCTTTTATTGCGCCATTTAAGTAGCTTACAAGTTGAGGGCTCATTGCCTTTAACGGAAAGTAGTGCCCAGCTACTGTGGCATCCTCTGCATAGGCTTCTGCGTATAGATCTAAGCGAGGATCGTCGCTAAGGCTTACATTTAGCTCAGCCGCTAAGGTAACTTCGTTATTATCAAACCAAATATTATTACTGCTTACATTCCAGTAATTATCTGTTTTTGCTAAATCCAGATCGATATTAATTTGGTTGTAATCAATATTTTTACTGAAGCTGTCGCCGGTTATTAAAGTCCCATTTTCGCCAAATAGCTGCACTCGCCCGCGCTGCTGATTTATAAGCCCCGAGACTCTAAGCGCCTGCGCTGCAGGAATACCAGACACTTCTTGCCAGCCAATATTATTAGCTGAAAACCATAACTGCCATTGCTCATCTGGATTAAGTTCTAGGTAGGCTTGATCGATAAAACCACTTGGTTTGCGGTTTAAAAGTGGCTGTAATGCTTCAAAATTAGTTAACGACGCCAAGTTACTCAGTAAAGAAAGATCAACCTGCTGCAGCCACACTTTATTTTGCTTACCTAAGTTTGCCTCAAATTCTAGACTTGGCCAGGTTGTGTCGTTATTACTAAATGTTAGGCCCGTGCTTTTTAAGTGCCAAGCGTTTGCCTCAGGAAATAAATGAAATCCTCCTTCGCTTAAGCTTACTTGTTTAGCTTGTTGGTTGTTTTGCCAGTGCACAAAGCTAGGTAACCACTGCATTTTTACATCGCTGATAAAACCATTTTCGAGCTTAAGCCAAGACTTTAAGTTTATGTCTGTGTAAAGCTGTTGTTTTTCAGTATTAATATATTGCGCCAACCAATTAGACACATCTACGCTATTTGCTTGTACGTAAATGTCACCCGCAATTTGCTCTATAGTTTTGCCACTAAGTGCGATACGAGCGTCAAAGCTACCCACACTAATGCCGGGCAAGGCGAGGCTGCCGCTTCCTAAATGCTGTTCATCTTGGTTTTGCCATACTATGTTTTCGAGTAATAGTTTGCGCTCTCTACCGTCTTCTAAAATAAAATTAATACTCGAATTTTCAATAGCAAAATGCCCTGTCTCTCCTAAAAACAGCTCTTCAATTAGCTCTTTTTGTTCAAACGAGACATCATCGTTATTGGTGTTATTAAATAAATTTTGAATATTTACACTGGTATGAAAGCCATTAATAACAAAGTAATTAGACTTTAACTGAAAGGCTTTAATGCTCTCCCATAGGTTAAGCTCTAAGCTTGTTTTGGCAATAGTAAGCGATATAGGCGCAGTTTCGTTATCCTTAAAAGAGAGCTCTTCTAATACCAAGGCAGGGCCGGCGCCATGCCAACTGGCAGAGATTGCGCCTATAGAAAGACTAATGGCAAATTTATCGTGCAGGTAGGTTTCTATATCGCCTTTGTAGTCGTTTGCATAAGGTAGGGTGTACTTTAAAATAGAAACAATCACGGCCAGTAATACTAAAATTATGGCGCAGGTTTGCCATAACTTTCTAAAACAAAAAAAACAGACCGCTTTCGTTTTCATTACATCATTACCACATCAAACTGCTCTTGGCTGTATAGGCTCTCTGTTTGAATATTGACCTGCTTACCAATAAATAGTTCAAGTTCGGCAAGGTTATGATACTCATCATTGAGTAAGGCTTCACTTACTGCGGGCGCCGCATACACCATGAATTTATCGGCATCGTAAGCACGATTAACGCGCACTATTTCACGCAGTATTTCATAACATACGGTTTCGACTGTTTTTTGTGAGCCACGTCCAGAGCAAGCCGGACATACATCACACAAAATATGCTCAAGGCTTTCGCGGGTGCGCTTACGGGTCATTTCTACTAAGCCTAATGCGCTTAAGCCATTTATGTTGGCTTTTGCACGGTCTTTAGATAGTGCTGACTCTAGAGAATGTAATACTCTGCGTTTATGATCTTCGCTGATCATATCGATAAAATCGATAATAATAATACCGCCTAAGTTACGCAGGCGTAGCTGCCTAGCAATGGCTGATGTGGCTTCCACATTGGTATTAAAAATGGTTTCTTCTAAATTACGATGCCCTACAAATGCACCTGTATTCACATCAACTGTGGTCATCGCTTCGGTTTGGTCAATAATTAAATAGCCGCCCGACTTAAGCGTGACTTTACGATGCAGTGCTTTTTGAATTTCGGTTTCAACGTCAAATAAGTCAAAAATTGGGCGCTCACCTGGGTAGTACTCAAGTGCTTGCGAAAGCAAAGGCACAAACTCTTCAGTAAACAGCTTTAGCTCTTGATAGGTTAGCTTAGAGTCAACCCTAATACGCTCCATATCTTCACCTACGTAGTCGCGCAGGGTTCTAAATGCAAGCGTTAAGTCTTCGTGTAATATACTGGCTTTATTGGTTTTTTTACGACGTGATACAATTTTTTGCCACAGTTTTCGTAAAAATTCAGCATCGTGTCTTAGCTCCGCTTCACTGGCGCCCTCTGCTGCTGTACGAACAATAAAACTGCCATTATCGTCGCCGTATTCTGCCACTATTTTTTTAAGTCGCGCACGCTCTTCTTCGGTTTCAATACGCTGACTAACACCTACATGCGTAGCGTCTGGCATAAACACTAAATAGCGAGAAGGAATAGTGATATCGGTAGTAAGCCTTGCTCCTTTAGTGCCTAGTGGGTCTTTAACCACTTGCACCATAATGTATTGGCCTTGGCGTACTAGCTCACGTATGTCTTGTACTTTTTTGATCGGCTCGTCGTCTACGCCCTCAACTATTGAGGCGCTATTGACTATGTCTGATGCATGCAAAAAAGCGGCTTTTTCTAGGCCTATATCAACAAAAGCAGCTTGCATGCCTGGCAGTACGCGGCTTATTTTTCCTAAGTAAATATTGCCTACGATACCTAGGTTGCCTATGCGCTCTAGTTGAATTTCTTGTAATACACCGTTTTCGATTAGGGCAACACGGCTTTCACTTGGCGTGACATTTATTAGTAATTCTGTACTCATGTTACCTTCTTAGGAATGCTTGTAATAATTGTTCGGTCTCGTATAAAGGTAAGCCTACAACAGCAAAATAGCTACCCGCAATGTGTGTAACAAAGCGACCACCTAAACCTTGAATGCCATAACCACCGGCTTTATCTTGTGGCTCGTTTGACTCCCAATAGCTATTTATTTCTTCATCGCTGAGGGTTTTAAAGGTCACATCGGTACTCACTACACAACTTAGTACATCTGTTTGTGTAGCAAAAGCAACGGCAGTAAGTACTTGATGTGTATTACCAGATAAACGTTTAAGTGTTGTTATGAAATCGTTTTTATCGCGTGGTTTACCCAACGATTCGTTATCAATAACAACCACAGTATCACTACCAAGCACTGGGCGGTCTGTGTAACCAAGCGCTACGCCTGTTTGCGCTTTTAAGCGAGCTAAGCGCTCAACCAATGCATGAGGCTGCTCGTTTGCAAGTGGGGTTTCGTCTGCATCTACACTAAATTGTTCAAACTCAATGCCTAACTGACTCAACAACTCTTTACGTCGCGGGGAGGCTGATGCCAAATATACTGCGGTTGTCATTACCTGATCCTAAAATGTCTACGGTATTTGCGAAGAAGTAAAAAGACCCAAAACCAGCTGACCATACCGGTCGCTACTGGCCACAGGTATTGTGGATTAAAATAAACACCTAATAAAAAGTGATTTAACCAAAATTGCATTAAGTGGTACAAGGTTAAAAATAAGCCCACTAATAAGCTTTGCTGCCAAAGCGAAAAGTTACGTATTTTTTGAAAGTTACTTGCGGTCACAAATATACAAATAGAATACGTGAGTGAGTTTACTCCTAATGGCGAGCCTAAGGCTAAGTCCATGAGTAGACCGACAACCCACGCGGTACCAATATTTAATCTATGCGGCACTGCCAGTGACCAGTACATTAATACCAGTAATACCCAATCAGGTCTGAAGGGCTCAAACGAAAAAGGCAGTGGCATTAATGCCATAATTAAAGCAAAAAAGATGCTTAGGGCAATTAACAATGAATAACGATTAATCATCGCTGATTTGCTCCTGTTGATTGCGCCATAAAATAACCAACAAACGAATACGGTCTAGCTGTGCAATAGGCTCTGCAAATACTTGAGCAAATGGGCGCCCTTCATCGCGGTTTATTTCGGTGACAACGGCCACCGGGTAACCTTCAGGAAACGTACCGCCAAGCCCCGAGGTCACGAGTACATCGCCAATGCGCACATCAAGGCTATGAGGTACATGCGAAAGCTTAACAACGTTAATTTTACCTATGCCTTCAACTACCGTGCGTACGTCGTTTCGTAGTATGCGTACCGGCGTAGCATGAGTTGTGTCGGTCATTAGTAGCACGCGCGACGTGGTAGAGCCTACTTTTGTTAATTGGCCAACAACCCCCATTTCATCAATTACCGCTTGGCCTTCGCTCAGGCCGTCGGTGGTACCGCGGTTAATAACCACTTGATGACTATATGGGTTTGAATGTACAGAAAGTACTTGGGCTATTTTTTTACGATTAGATTGCTTAGCCGATGAGCCAAGTAAAGCGCGTAGCTTTTGGTTTTCGCGGGCTAAAAATTGGTATTGCTGCAATTGCTCGCTTTGTAGCATTTGCTTTTTTTTCAGCGCTTCGTTTTCACTCAGTAACTGATCGCGGGTATGCAGGCTTTTAGCACCTAAGCTAAATATTTCGTAAGGTAGGTTGGCAACGTAAATTAATGGGCTGACAAGTGTATTGAGGCTTGTACGTACAACCGTGCCGCCTTGTGTAAACTTATCGCCCGCAATGAGCACTATGCTCAAAAGCACTGCGACAAAAAGTCGCAGTTGCAAAGAGATGGTTTGTCCAAACAGTAATTTCATTAATCGTAACTAAAAACGTCACCACCATGAACATCAATCATTTCAAGTGCTTTACCGCCGCCACGTGCTACACACGTAAGTGGATCATCGGCAACAACCACAGGAATGCCTGTCTCTTCCATTAATAAACGATCTAAATCTTTTAACAGTGCACCACCGCCAGTCAGAACCATACCGTGAGCTGAAATATCTGATGCAAGCTCAGGTGGAGACTGCTCAAGTGCAACCATTACCGCACTTACAATACCCATTAGCGGCTCTTGGAGTGCTTCTAAAATTTCGTGCGAGTTAAGTGTAAATGAGCGAGGAACACCTTCGGCTAGGTTACGACCGCGTACTTCAATTTCAATTGGTTCGTCAGTTTTAAAAGCAGAGCCAATTTGATGTTTAATATTTTCAGCCGTTGCTTCACCAATTAGACTACCAAAGTTACGGCGTACATAATTAATAATGGCTTCATCAAATTTATCGCCACCAATACGCACAGACGATGAGTAAACAACACCGTTTAGTGAAATAATAGCAACTTCGGTAGTACCACCACCAATATCAACAACCATAGAACCGGTTGCTTCTGATACTGGTAGCCCAGCACCAATTGCTGCGGCCATTGGCTCTTCAATTAGGTACACTTCGCGCGCGCCGGCACCCATTGCTGATTCGCGGATTGCACGCTTTTCTACTTGGGTTGCACCACACGGTACACAAATAAGTACACGCGGGCTTGGGCGCATAAAGTTATTATTGTGCACTTGTTTTATAAAGTGTTGTAACATTTTTTCGGTTACATAAAAGTCGGCTATTACGCCATCTTTCATTGGGCGAATCGCTTTAATATTACCCGGTGTACGCCCTAGCATTTGTTTTGCTTCTGTACCCACAGAAGCAACACTTTTAGGTCCACCAGCGCGTTCTTGACGAATAGCTACAACTGAAGGTTCGTTAAGTACAATACCTTCTTCTTTTACATAGATAAGGGTATTGGCTGTACCCAAGTCGATCGATAGATCGTTTGAAAAAATACCACGGAGTTTTTTAAACATGAGGCTGGATGACCTTTGAAATACGTTCTTATGTTAGCTGCACTCACTTTAACATGCCTAATTAGATGAGCAATATAAAGCGCAACTACCTTTGTTAATTTGTGAAAAAAGGAAGCTAGGCTTCCTTGGTTAAATGCTATCGTTCGCGGACTAAGCGAAAGCCAATGTAGTTAGATCTAAAATCTGGCGCTAAAATTAATCGTGTTGAAGCACGTGCAAGGCTTGGTGCAAAGTTCCACGCCCCGCCTCTTACTGCAACATCAGATTCGCCCGACTCTTTAGCTGTCCATTCCCACACATTGCCTACGGTATCGTATAATCCAAATGCGTTAGGAGAAAAAGAACCCACCGGTGCTGCACGTTTGTTTGACCATTCGCTACCACACCAACCACAGTTAGCTAAATTTTTACCTATTTCGTTACCCCAAGGGTATTCTGTTTCTGTACCTGCGCGAGCGGCGTATTCCCATTCAACTTCATTAGGTAAACGGTACTGCTGCCCGGTTTCGCCAGAGAGCCATTCGGCGTACGCTTTCGCGTCGTTAAATGTTAAACACACAGCAGGAAAATCGCTGCTTTGCTCAAAACCTGGGTTACGCCAGTTTAAATTAGCTTCCCATACGGGCTCGCCATTTAAATAATAAGCACACCCTTTGCTTTGCTCTGCTTGTGTTTTATACCCAGTACTTGCTACAAACGCTTCATAGGCACCTACGGTAACCTCTTTGGTTTGCATAGCAAATGAGCTGGCTATCACTTTTTCAATAACCGGGCGTTCATTTGCTAAACCATTGCCGTTAATATCGCCCATCTTAAATTTACCGGCGGGCACAACTACAACATTATTTTGTACATCAGCAGAGCGATTAGTGCTTGCTGTACGACTTACAGGTTTTGGTTGCTCGCGAGTGTAAGCCGGTGCAGCAATCGACTCAGACTTTTTTACTAAGTTAGCATGAATAGTCTGTGCTTTAGTTAAATCAACTCTTACTTTGTAAGGCTTATAACCTAATTTACGTATTTCTACGTTATGCACACCACGCGGTAAACGCGTAACTAAACGCGTAGAGCCAAAGCTCACCCCATCAATAAACACTTCATCATCGTAAACATTTGAACGTAAAGTCAGCTCAACTTGCTGATTTTTCTCTTTATTTATAATTGATGGATAGTTTTTTTTTGTAGGTGCAGCTTTCACTGAGTAATCGCGCACTGGCTGATTGTTCATTCGCGATACAGACACAGTGTCGGTATTATCCGCGGCGTTGCTGAATGTTAACTGACTATCAGAGTAGGTTGTACCGTAACCAGGCTGATAGGCTGTCGCGAGTGGCGAGCCATATTCAGAACAATAACGGTTATCTACGTTTAATAAGTTACATAGGCGGCTGCTGTTTACTTCGCCGCGCATGGTTACGCTTAAGTTAACGTTGTAATTGCCTTGTCCGCTAAATGCACTGTTAACTACATGGCTACTTAAAATTTGTACTTGTGCGCCTGCCATGTTGCGTTTTGGTTCAACAATTCGCTCTTCTGTTAAATTAGCAAATATTTGATCAACAAAGCGCTTAGTGGCTTTTTGTAAACCCATTTGCTGGCCGCGTTGCTCACAGGCTGCGAGCGTTTCGGTACGCTTACAGTTAATTGTGTGGTTTACTTCTAGTGTACCTTCGCGGGTAAACTCATTACGTAAACGCTCTACTCGGGCTGTAGTTAATTGCTCTTTTAAGCTTTCTAAGGTGTTTAAAAGCGTATGTTTTGCAACACGAATTTGCTCTATATCTTTACGATGAGATGCAATTGCCGCCAACTGCATTGAGATGTCGTCTTTATTTTGCTTATGATCAACCACGGCTTTTTGATAGCGCGATTGGGCAGCACTAATATCAAGCGTAGGATCGTCAATTAAGCGGCGATACATTTCGTTCATCGCATCAAGTGCTTGGTTTTTCTCTTTATCAAGCTCTGTAGAGCGAGAACGAAGTAGTTCAAGTTGGTTTTGTAACTGACTTTCTTCTTTTAAGTGTTTTTCAAGTATTTGTGTCGAGTTATCGTATTCTGTTTGTTTAATACTAATCTCTGATTCAATTCCGGTTACTGTTGCTGTGTCTTGTGCAAATGCACTACTAGCTAACAAACTAGCGGAAATTAACAGAGATAAAGGAGCAATTCGCATATATTCCAGTCCCAAAAAGCGGCAATTATTTGGTCGTTATTATTGTTTATTAGAGTGTACTCACTTTTGAAAGCTGAACATTTTTCAACCATCAAAAATCATTACACCCAATGCCTTATGCTATGTACTTGAAGCACAAAACACAAGCTTTGTTCAATTATTATCTTAGTTTACAACTATTCTCTTGTTTCACGCCAGTAAATAACCCGATCATTTCCTCTAAAGCGACCAAATTGCAAAATAGCATGGGGATCTTGCTGTGAATTATCACCAAGCCAATCCCACTTTAACCAATTTTCTGTTTCGTATTCTAATGTAAATGTACCACTGCCATTTGGTGTTGCATAAATAGCATTGTTTGTAGGGTAGCTGCCTGCTTCTAATGAACCCGCTGCACCTGCACCATACTCATAGCTTAATATTGGCGTTGATGGCGATATTTGGGATAACTGCGGATGCTCAAATACACTGCAGTTATCTTCGGTATTTAATACAAAGCCTGTTCCATTAAAGTACTGAGCCTGCATAGGCACACGTAATGAGTCTAAATCTGAGCCGGCATTGTTGCCTAGCACTAAGCGTCCAAAGCGAAAGTCTATTGGCACATCGTTTAAACGCACACTATTGCAATCAGTGCTGCAGCTCGCTTGCGTACTCGGCTCATCGTTAGCATCAATTAACATAGCGCCTTCTGTGTTAGTGACGGTGGCCATAAGATTAACCATAGTAAATGGGCCGTCGGGATTATTTATAGCCAAGCGCGTTAACATGGCAGTGCTGTCGCTCATTTGCCATTGTCCATCGGCTAGGGTGTTCCAACTATTGCTGCTTATATTGGCTAACCTGCTGGTTAGCGTGGTTGCTGGTACATAATTACCAGCTTGATTGTTTTCGGCATTTATTTGTACTTGGGCTTTTTCAAAGCCTTGTTTGTAATTAGCCATTAGCTGGTTGTTATGATTAAGCGCTTGCACCGTAAAACCAAGCTCAAAGGGCTGATCTAAATAGGTTAAATTACTACCTAACTGTGTACATTGCGCAGCAGCTTGAACACCTAATACTTGATAGTGCGATGGAGCAAATCGCCCTACGTTGTTTAGCTGCCCTTTTACATCGCCCACACCAAAATAATCGCCATCTTGTAAACCCGCAAATACGTTTATAATACCCACTTGGTCATAAGCGTACTGCGATATGGATTCACTTAAGCTTCCTGTATCAGTAAAGGCAAGGGTACTTAGCGCTTCAATTTGCCCCTCATTACCAGAGCTGGGTAATACTAAGCTATGTGTTACTAAAGGAGACTCGCTAATGAAGTGTTTGGCAATGGGATTACTATGAATAGCGCTATAGTTATCAGGTATCCCATCGTTGTTATTGTCTTGCCCTGCGCGCCACTGTACTGCATTCATTTTTAAATCAAATGACTCACCCGTTAATCTAAATAAACTATCGTTTGCTGTTTGGGCATAGCCGTCACTTGCAACTTGCATCGCTAATCCAAAGGGCTTAACTACATATTCGTTAGAACTGCCGGTTAAGCTTACTGATAAATTAGTTACTGGGTCTAATACAATTGTTGCCCGTGCATTTAAACTTAATTTAGCGGCATCGGGGTAGTTAATAGCAATAGGGGCTTTTGAGTCTTGATCAAAGGTGAGCGAAAAAGTTTGATATGCTTGCTGCACGCTATACGTATTCGCATTATTACTAAGTTGTATTGGATCTGAACACGTAGCGCCGGCACTGCAGCTATAAGCTAAATCTAAATCAACTTGACCACCTGCAGGGAATACGGCTTCGCATACGCCTGTTGTAGTATTTGTTTTAACCGCTTGAATGGATAGCTCGGCGGCATTAAAACCCTCGCTAGAGGGTTTACCAGATAATTGAGTGGGGATACTCGCTGTATTGGCTGTGTCGTTATTAAAAATAAACCCTGCATCAGAAAAAACCACTTTGCACCCGCCCAGCCCTACGTTACTACCATTAATATAACAACGCAGCGGTGCAGATGGGTCGGCGGTATTATAGCCAAGTGTGACGGTCCCTGTGGTACGCTTTGCAAGCGCTACGGTGGCAGAGCCTGTAAAGGTAATATTTTCACCGCTTACCCAGCTTTGTTGGCCACTGTTATCTGGAGACATGTCAAGTGCGGAGGGCTCATCATACAGTAAATCACATGCATCGTTTGCACAGGCGGTTAATGTCATTTCTTTTGCTTGACAGGTTAAGCCTTGGTTATCACTTAATGATATGCGGTAGTGATCAAGCAAAACCGGCGTAAAAATACCGCAAAATCCAGGAATGCTCTCTGGCACTGTTAACGCATCAAACGTAGAACTGCCCTCGGTTATTACTTGTGTTGCAGCGGTTATAGAGCCCTGGTATGTGACATTTTGAGCAATTCTTACCTCCCCTGTTGCGACAATGTATGCAGCAATATTTGCATCGGCCGCAATGGCAACATCCCCATCGACATATATAGCTAAATACGCCCCTTCCTCAACCGCAATATTCGTTTTGCCTATGTTCAAAAATGCGCTAGAAATTAGCGACGATGTATCTTTTAAAAAGATACGGGTGGGCGCTGTTACCTTGTACTCATCTTCCAATAAGTTAAGTGCTAGTTCGTCATAAAAATAATCACCAGCTAACGATACAGGCACATCACCGGTAGAGCTTCCATCGTTTGTGACCGTGGGTACTTGCGCAGCTTGATTTGGCTCAAGGGAGTTATACCCAGTGGCCACACAGCCTTGGCCATTACACAAAGGCGGGTTGGTGAGTGCCGTTGATATTAAATTAGTGGTGGTAATAAATTGTGCATTGCTATCGGTTATTTCCACACCTTGAACAAGCTGCACTTGTCCATCATTGTAGGTAGAAATAGCGCCAGGAAATAAAGTATCGCAATCTAAAATATCGCCATTAAATACAAACGTACTGGTCATAGCTAATATAGAGGCTTCTTCTTTTACGTGGTTACGCTCCCTGTCGCCATCACGGTCTTCATCAACCACCAGCCCTAACCGATCCGCTCTTAAATTACAGCTGCGCAGCCACCCACCGTCTTCTTCAAGTCGGGAATTTTTACTTGCCACCACCAGCGGTGCTTCACTAAAGTTATTGTTAAAATTAAAGTAGTTACATCCATCATTCCAACCATCAACTTCGAATCCTGTAAAAAAGGTCTCCCAGGACACTTCTACCCCATTGTCATCGGTAAAGGTGCGATTACTGCCAGGCTCTACAGCCATGTAGGCCACCGTTTCAGTTTGAATAACACCTAATGCGGTTTCTGAGGCCTCTAACGCTATATTTACCCCGCTTGTAGATAAGGAATCACTTTGCACTGCAATGGTTAAAAAAGGCACAAGCGCTTGAGACGGCGGGTTACTATCTAAACTATTTAGTGTTTGTAACGAATGAAAAAAGTTAGGCCTTACCGCAAACGGTTTATTAAAAGTCAGTGATTTGTAACCTTTAGGTGTGATAGGTGCAAACCCCGACTTATCACCGTATTGTAGCTCAAGGCGTAAGTCGGTGTTCCCCACTTCCATAATGGTCCCATCAGGAAATTCATGCACTCCATATTCTACCGCTAAATAGTGCGCGCCCATGGTTATATGCTCGCCATCTTCTCCTGATGGCTCAAGTGGCAATGCTTCAAACCCTGTGGTTGTTACATTGCGTATTCTCACTATAGCGGGGTTACCGCCTTGATTAGTGGACAACATAAATACCGCAGGAGGGGTTATGTATTGCTGCTGAAAATTTATTTTTGTCCATATGGGTGAAGTGTACGTGTCTTGTAGCTCTATAAATCGCCCTTCAATTTTAGGCGGTACAGCCATAGCGCATCGGCTTAGTAGCAAACTTAATAAACATAAAATACAGAGGGTATATTTGCTCATGGTAATGTTTTAGCCTCCACACTTAGAGTACGTTGAGTTTGCCAATATTCCTTTTGACATGCTGCACCGGCAGCACAATCATTGGCGGCGCACGTTGCAGAGCTTTGTAAGTAGTAAATATTAACAGTGCCAGAGCGGGTGCTGCTATCGGGTAAGGCTATGTATTCACTACAGCTCAGTTCAACTTCACAATTGGCTAGATAGAGGGTGCTAAAATTCCTACTGGTGGTTACTGCACTGCATGTTTGCGCAGTGCTACTTAGTGCAAAAATTTCGCTTAAGCCGGTTTCTAATCCGCTTTGGGCTGCCATGTAAGCGCGCGCGCCGTAATACTCAATGGTATTTTGCTGCGCCGCACCCGATAACACTTTAGAAAGCGCCAGCCCTAGTGCCAGCAAAGTGACAATGATCACCAACGTAATTATGAGCAAATTACCTTGCTGCTTTTTAGCAAAACTGATGTTTTTTATATTAGGGAACATTAGGCACATGCACCTCATGGCTAATACTTATTTGTTCGGTGTCGTTAAACCCCATTTGCGCAAACACATTAACAACCGCGCTGCGCTGTAGCGAAATTTCACTTAACGTAAAAAAGGCTCTGCTCGTTAAGTCGTTGGCAATATAATTACTCATTAAATCGCGTTTAATGCCCGAGCTAACCTGTAAGCTGGCGGCGTTTAATTGGCTTGTAGTAAAGCCGTAGTTGCTATAGCGGTACAGTGAATTACCTTCTACACAAAAGCTAACGGGCTGATCTAATAAATAAAGGCGCTTACTCGGTGACTCTTGAGCAAATGCTTTGCTAAATTGCCATGTATCTAGCTCACTTGTAACGGCGCTGTAGCCGCTAACTTGTAAACGCTTGTTTTGACTTTCATCGTATATATCGCTGCTATTTAATGGATAAATACTTGCCCAATCGTTTATTTGTGGCTCAGTTAAATTATTAAGCGCAAAATTCACGGCGGTAACCTCAAAAGGGGCACTAGTGGGTAAGTAATCGGTATAGTGAGTAGCAGATAAAAACGGCGTAAATTCTAAACATTGCTGCGTGCTACACGCTCCATTGCTGGCGTTATCGCAATTTAAGCGCAGTGAGTTAGGGGTTGCGTGGCGAAGCTCTTTACTTAATCGGGTTAAAACAAAGCGACTTTGCGCTACCGCTTCTTGGCGTTTCACACCTTGGCTGTAAATATTAAATCCGGCGCTAATAAACGAAAATGACGCCACGGCTAAAATGCCAATAATTACCATCACAAGTAATAGCTCAACTAAGGTAAAGCCACGCTTTTGCTTTGCTCTATTCATTAGTAATTACCTTTATATGCACTAAAGCCGTAGACTTGTCCCAAGGGTGAGGTTACTTCAATGGTAATTCGTTTAAAGGCAACGCCATCGTTATTGGTTGCCTCGTTTAGGTCGCTGTCGTATTGCACGTTTACAGCCAGTGAAAAGTCGCTGTATTGCGCTAATGTATTCCCTAAACTATCACTAATAGGCTGCCCTGTGAGCGCAATGTAATCATCAACATCGTTAAAACTAGTCCGTGCTTCACCGCTATCAGCACCAAGCTCAGAATGAGTACTACAAGGCTGGGCACCTAAGCTTGTTTCGGAGCAGCGCCTAAATGGTGGCGTACGCTCGCTATGTTCATCAAATGATTTAGCTAATATTTCGTTCATTAATGCTTGCCCAAGCTCTGAGGCCCTGAGTGCGACAATAGGCTCGGCACTTTGCTTTGCTTGAGGTGCTATAAGCGCTGTAATGATACTTAGCGCAATAGCAAACATTACAATGCCAATAATCAGCTCAATCAAGGTAAAACCTGATTGTATTTTAGGGGCAGGCATAAATAAGCCCTTCACCGCTAATGCACACCGCGGCTAGACCTAGGTCAATTTTACATTGTACTGTGCAGTTTTGATCTGCTCGCCCAAATGGGTCAAAGTTAATTTGCGTAAACACATTAGCATTGCTATCTAAGGCATTAAATCGTACGTCGCTGCGCTCGGTATTGATAGCAACAACTAAATGCTCGCTATTATTGGTACTTGGGCCGCCAGTACAGGTTTCTGGCTCTGGCCCCGCAACCAAGGTAGGTGAAATATACAGTTTATGGCAGCTGCTTGTTGCAGTATTTTGCATCGCGCGTAATTGTACTGTGCGCAGGGCGTTTAATACCCTATCTCTGTATGAGTATGCTTGCTCTGTTGAACTTCCTAGCAACTTGGGCACTGCCGTTACCGACAGTATGCCCAAAATAACTAAAGTAATAATTAATTCAACCAGTGTGAAGCCACGCAATCGTTGATTACTACTGCTATTCATTTATGTAAATTAACACCCACTCGTGATAAGCGTAACAGTAGGAGGCGTCACAACTGTTTGTATTGGCGTTGTAGTCGTTGTTGTTGCTGATGCTTGTGTATATTCAATACGGCAATCATCAGTTTGCACATAACTATTAGGGAAAATTAATACCTGATCGCCCGTAGTACCTGTAGCAGCAACTTCTACAAGGTTAAAATCTGCAGAGTCATCAGATGCAAATTCAACATCTAAAAAAGCTTCAAAAGCTGCTTCTGTCGCTGCAGGGTAGCCATAAACTATAGGTACGTTTGCACCACTATCTACAGAAACCGAATCAGCATCTTTTTTATGGGTACTTGCAATAATAGATTTACCATTTACGATATTCATACCACTGCGAATTGAGCCTTGTAAACCTTCGAGTGTAGAAGCGTTAGCATCACCTTGAAGGTTTAAAAAACGAGGGGCAGCGGTCACCGCTAAAATACCTAAAATTACAATTACAATTATTAGTTCAACAAGCGTAAAACCTGCTTGCTTATTCATTGGTTGTTTTAATGACTGCGTTTTCATAAGTAAGCCTCTTTATAATTACTTAGTTTTTAAAAATTTGCACTTTGCCTGTTGTTGGAAAGTACGAAAACCCTACTTTTTTAGCCATAACTGCGCCATCGGTAGGTAGGTTATTGGTGTTTAAATTATGAGTTAAATAATAAATACACTGGTTGTTTTTAGTGTTATGACGCACTAAATAACTCACCTTGGTTATTATAGAAACCTCGGTACTTAATGTGCTTGTTGGCGCATTTTGTAAAATTACCCTTAATACTTTTTGGCATTGCAGTGCAGTCATTGCGCTGGCCCGCGTATCAGTATTAGTCGTTTTATCACCCGTTGGTGTGCCTCTGTGTCCATCGACACCAACAATGACACCTCCGTAATTAATATGTGTTGTATTATTAACGCCCTTTGGACGCCCCGATAATTCCCACTGACCTTTGACCATCAACACCGCAGAGGCAAATTCACCAGCCACCACATCCACACTCGCATTGTGTGCCTGATTTTTAATGCCTATGTATTGAGGTATAGCAAAAGCCATAATAACTGCCAGTAAAACAACTACTAAAACGAGCTCAAATAACGAAAAACCTGTTGCACGAACACGACCGTTAGTCACAATGGCTACCCTTTAATAGCCGACATCATGTTCCACATTGGCATAAAAATACCGAGTGCTAAAATAAGCACCATAATGGCAACAAACACCGTCAAAATGGGCTCTATTTTTGCGGTTAAACTGCGTAAATCGTAATCGACTTCTCGTTCGTAAAAATCAGCTGCTTCTTGTAGTAACTCATCTACGCGACCAGTTTCTTCACCCACTGCCACCATTTGCAGTACCAACTGTGAAAATAGCTCGCTACTTCGTGAAGCCCGCAACAAACTGTCGCCTTTTTCGATATCTTGACGCATGGTGATAATGGCTTTTTCCATGTAGCTGTTATCAACTGCATGGGCCGTTAACGACAGCCCTGTCGTCATAGGGACGCCCGAGCGCAGCACCATGGCTAAACTTTGGCTATAACGGCCAAGTAAGGTGCGTTTTAAAATATCGCCTACAAATGGAATTTTGAGTTTGTGGTGATCCCACTTAAAGCGCCCAGCCGACGTATTTAAATACCGACGCCATGCAACGACTCCACCCACTAATATTAGCGCTAGCAGCCACCAATAATTGACAAAAAAGTTACTGGTGCCAATGAGGATCTGGGTCATTAAAGGCAGCTCTGCATCAAACTTTTCGAACATGCTGGCAAAGGTTGGGATCACAAAAATATTTAATATGATCATCGCAACTAAAAGCGCCAAAATAACAAAAGTGGGGTAACGCATAGCGGCTTTTATGCGCTTACGAGTCTCTTGCTCTTTTTCAAAGTAAATAGCCAGCTGATAAAACGCATCTTCTAATCGTCCCGACCCTTCTCCGACTTTAACCATAGAGATAGTTAAGCGGCTAAACACCTTGTTGTGTATAGCTAACGCACTAGATAGTTCACGGCCTTGTTCGAGCTGGCGTGTTACCTCAAGCAATACACTTTTAAACTCTTTATTTTGCGTGGTATCAGCAAGCCCTATCATTGCCCTAATAATGGGGATCCCGGCTTTAAGTAAAGAATACATTTGCCGTGAAAACATGATCATGTCATCAAGGGTTATTTTTTCGCTAAATAAGTTATCGAATAACTTTATATTGTTTTTTGTTTCAACTAACGAAATTGAAATAGGTATGTACTGGCGCTTTAATAAGCTATCGGCCACACCGGCCTCATTATTTGCCTCAACACGCCCTTTAACCAGCGCACCTTTTGCGTCTTTGGCTTTGTAACTATAAAGCTGCATCGTCATCACCTACCACTTCAGGTACATATTCAGCCACTTTAAATACCTCATCTAACGAGGTAATGCCTTGCTTTGCATACGTTAAAGCCATATAAGAAAGCGGTGCAAAATTAGCGCTATTTTTAGCCGCTTCACCAAAACGCTGCGTGTCGTTAATACGCAGGGCATCCATCATAGCGTCGTTCATTTCTAACAGCTCAAAAATCCCCACCCTGCCTTTGTAGCCGCTATGGCTACATGCTGTGCAGCCTTGGCCTCGCCAAAACTGTGTGCTGCTAATATCTTCGCCTAAATAGGTAAGCCAGCTTTGTTCTTGTTTATCTGGGTGATACGGTGTTTTACATTCATTGCAAATACGCCTAACTAAGCGCTGAGCAATAATAGCGCGTAGTGAGCTTGCAACTAGATAAGCGGGTGCTCCCATATCAATTAAGCGCATTGCGCTTGATATGGCATCGTTGGTATGTAACGTAGAAAGTACTAAATGCCCTGTTAATGCAGCCCTTAGGCCTATATCAACGGTTTCTTGGTCACGCATTTCGCCAACCATAATAATATCGGGGTCTTGGCGTAACGTGGTTCTTAATACACTGGCAAAACTTAAGCCTATTTTGTTGTTTATTTGCACCTGGTTTACCCGTCCAATGCGGTATTCAACCGGATCTTCTACGGTAATAATTTTACTTTCTTGTTGATTAAGCTCACTTAAAGCGCCATACAAGGTGGTCGTTTTTCCTGAACCGGTAGGCCCAGTCACTAACACCATGCCATGAGGGCGTTTTATAATGCTGCGCAGGCGTTTTAAAATATGCACCGGCATGCCCGTTTCATCTAACGATAAAAGCCCTGCAGATTGGTCGAGCAACCGCATCACAACTGACTCGCCATATTGCACTGGCATTGTCGATAAACGTACATCAATGCTGTGCGCGTGCACTTTTATATTAAAACGGCCGTCTTGCGGTAAACGCTTCTCCGATATATCTAACCCCGACATAAGCTTTAGCCTAAGTACTAAAGCAGAGGCTATTTTTACTTGGTTTAATGTGTGCTCTTGCAATACACCATCAACTCGTTGGCGAATGCGTAATAGCCTTTCATCGGGTTCTATGTGGATATCTGAGGCACGTACTTGTACTGCATCTTCAAATATAGATTGCAGTAGTTTTACTACGGTGGCGTCAGAGGTTTCATCTGCTAAGGAATTAAGATCAAACTCTTCTACGTCTTCGTATTCTTCGTGTAGCTTTTCAGCAAAGTTAGTAATATCTTCTGTTCGGCGGTACACATTATCAAACGCTGCCATAAGCTGGCTTTCTTGCACAACAGCAAGCTCAATTCGCTTAGGGGCTAGCATTGGCGCTAACTGATCCAATGCTCTCAAATCAGCGGGGTCACTCATTCCGACTAATACAGAATCACCGTTATCTTCTATTACTAATGCTCGGTAGCGCCTGGCATAAACCTCTGAAAGTAATTTAGATACATCTGAAGATATTTTGCGCTGCGAAATATCTAAAAACGGTATTTGTAATTGTTGAGCTAAAAAGCGCAATAATTGCGGCTCACTTATAAACTCAAGCGCAATTAATGTAGCCCCTAACTTTCGCCCTGACGCAGCTTGCACATTGAGTGCTTCGCTTAGCTGTGCTTCGGTGATCATTTGCTCATGAACGAGTAAGTCCCCTAAGCGCATTTTTAAACTGGGTCTCATACAGCCTCCTTCAATGCGACTAAGCGCTGTAGTGCATGTTGCGTCATTGCGGCATTTAAACCGCCTAAATCTAGGGCAACTTTATAAAGGTGCTTTGCATCAGCAAATTCCCCCAACGCATCTTTTGAAGTAGCTAACGCCAGCCACCACTTAGCCTGCTGAGGCTGAAGCTGTGTAAGCTGTGTAAAACTCGCAAGCGCTATTTGATGTTGCTGCGCATTTTGTGCTGCAGTACCTTTTAATACCCAAAACTCCAAGTTTGCTTGCGGCTCAAGTTCGGCTATAAGCAGTTTAAGCACGCCTTCGTACTCTTGTTGCATAATTAAAATTTTACTGAGCATTACACGCCACTGCACAACCTCAGGGTTTATTTTTATGCCAGCAACTAATAACTGCTGAGCCATAAGTGCATTTTGTTGCTGAAAATACGTTGCCGCGAGTAAATTACGCGCTTCTATATGCTCAGGTTGTGTTTGTAAAATAGCGGTTAAATCGTTAATCGCATCATCATATAAAGCAAATTCCAACGCTTGTTTAGCACGCTTTAATTGCTGTGCTATGCGCTGGGCTTTGCTTTGTTTAACACTGGCAGTTTTTACTAATTTATTTTCAGTGGGCGGCTGCTCAGCCTGTGTAATGCTTTTTACTGGTGCACTGCTTTTTGCTTCAACTGGGGCATTTATTTCTGTGCTAGTGGCTACTTTAGCGCTTGCTTCTGTGGGGCTTGCTTTTTTGCTCAGTAGCGCGGCTTTGTCTGCAGCGTGTTGCTGTATTACTTCGTCTTTTGGCTGATCAGGCAATACGTTATTGCTTTGTGCCTGCGCCTGCTCTTTTGGCGTATCTGCATTAATTTGAGCTGCTTTAGCGCCAGTGTTTTCTTCGCTTAATTGTTTTAAGGGCTTAATTACGGGGGTAATTTTAGCTTGGGCAATTTCAATCGGCTGGCTGTTATTATTAACCGCATATGCTTTTTCAGCCGTGTCGCTACTCGCTTGTGGTGCCTGTGCAAAAGGTAAATAAAGGTAGGCTGTAAAAATTAGTACAATCGCTAATAAAACACTCAGCACTTTAAATAATACATCGTGGTAGTCGCGTACAGGGGGAATATCGACCCCGCCACTTTGCTGATTACGCTGTGCAGTTTGGCGCTGGTCGATATTTTTTAGCATGTTATTAATAACACTCATAACCATTGCCTCCATACCCACATAACTGCAATAACAAAAACACTAATAGCTAATAAGCTGTAAGCCCAGTAATGGTTAGCGTGGTGCTTTTTGCAATCTTCGGTGTCTGCAATGGCAAGATGTATATGGCGCGGTGTTACTTTATTAAGGCCTTCACCGTATGCCTGCAGTAAAACTTTATGGCATAAAATATTGACCAAACGGGGAATTCCTCGACTCGCACGCGCTATTTTTAATCCTAAACGATTCGTAAATAGGGGTGGCTGATTAAAGCCTGCTACCTGTAAACGGTGATTAATATAATAAATAACTTCACCGGCGGTCATTGCACGCAATGAGTAGGAAAAGCTGATCCGCTGGCGTAGTTGCCTCACTTTACTATTGGCAAGTTTTTCATCTAATTCAGGTTGGCCAAATAGCACCACCTGAATAAGCTTTTCGGTTTCGGTTTCTAGGTTTGTAAATAACCGAAGCGCTTCAAGTGTATCCCAACTCAGGCACTGCGCTTCATCTATTAGTAGTACAACCCGTTCGTTATCTTCTTGCAGCTCTAGTAAGTAATGGTTTATTTGCTGGCTTAACGATTGTTGATCTAGGCTTTTATCTACCTCCATGCCAAGTTCTACAGCAATAGCCCAACGTAATTCTTCAGGGCTTAAATAAGAATTAGGTAAATAAGCCACAAAGTAGTCTTCTTCAATTTGATTTAAAAGTTTTCTGCATAGTAAGGTTTTGCCTGTCCCTACTTCTCCTGTTACTTTTATAAATCCCTCCCCCATTTCTAGCGCGGTGGTAAGTACTTGCATCGCTTCGTGGTGCGGCTCAAGTGCACAAAAAAACTCGGTGTTTGGGGTTAAGGTGAAAGGCATTTCACTTAAATTAAAAAAGCTCAAATACATAGTTAGTTCTCATACCATGTATTTAACAGCGCGCGGCTGTGAGCTTGTTGCTTTTTCCACGTGTCGGGCATCACCACCGTTGGCTTGATTAAAATAACGAGCTCTTTTTTCTCTTGGCGCTTACTAATACTTTTAAACAAGTTACCTAATATTGGCACATCGCCCAAAATGGGTGTTTTCGATTCTTCATCTTCCGTGGTGGTTTGCATTAACCCACCAATTACGACTATTTCACCACTTTGAGCGCGGATCACCGTATCAGATTCACGAATATTGCTTTGCGCAAGCGGCAACTCAAAACGCTGATCATCTAAAGTAATCACCTTGAGCTGCTCTTCTGTTTCGGTTACCGATGGGTGAACGTGCAAAATAACTGAGCCATATTTATCGATTTGTGGTGTGACATCTAAGGCAATTCCCGAAAAAAACGGAGTTAAATCTATTTCTGGAGACGTAGTCGTTGAAGTACCCGTTACCGTTGTGCTCGAAACGTTAGTAACAAAGTACTCATCTTGCCCCACTTTAATCACGGCTTTTTGATTGTTTGTTGCAGTTACACGCGGGTTAGAAAGCATTTGCAGGTCGCCCTGCGTTTCAAGCAAACTAATTACGCCACTAAAGTCGCCTTTTTCAATCGTTAACGAGGAGACCCCTCCTAAAGTAGCTGAAATAGAATTACCTATGCTGCCTGCTGTAGTTGCAAACGACACCCCACCTTCTAACCCTCTAGAAATTCGCTCCCAGTTAACCCCTTGTTGGTATTCATCTTTTAAGGTTATTTCGACAATTTTAGCCTCAAGAATAACTTGTCGCTGAAGGTTTTCTTGGCTTTGACGTAAAAAGTCTTTTAACTGGTTTATTTCACTGGGTAATGCATTAACCGTAACCAAGCTTGCCTGTGGGCTGGCAACCACATAACGGCCATCGTTTGAACCAATAAGCGATTTAAGAGCAAGCTCAAGTTCCTTCCAAAAGTCGTTTTGGTTAATTGTTTGGATGCGAGAGCCATTTAGCTCGGTATTTTGATTATCGCTGCCAAACTGATTATTTTGGCTCGAATTATTACTACTGTTTGAGCTTGAATTTGAACTTGAGTTGTTTTGTGAAAGCTGGCTCACTCCACCAGCAACAACACTTACCGTTGATTGCCCATGGCGCTGCATCATTAAATAATTAACCGGTATAGTTTCTGTGCGCATGACCGCTGGTAACACCTGCACAATACGACCTTCTTGGACAATATCTAACGGGTACATGCGTTTAATAACAGCTATAACTTCTTCAAACGTTACGTTTTTTAAATTTAAAGAAATAACTCCGCTCACTTGTGGGTGTACTGCCACGCTGTATGGAGTATCAGCAGTTAATCCATTAAAAAATGAGCTTATTTCTACCTCTTTTGCGGCTACATCAAAACGCTTTACAGCTAACTCATTTATTAAACTTTGCTCGCTATTAAGTGACGAAAGTAAGCTTTGTGTAAGCGCGCTACTCACCTCTACCGGGGCAACACTTTTAGCATTATTGCTTACAGGAGCAAGCTCTTGTGCTATGTGTGGCTGAATCTCTTTTCCGGGCTTAAAACTATGGCACGCCGTTAAAAAAGGCGGTATTAAAATAAGCGCAAGCCATGGCTTTGTTATATTATTTTTTAATTTCATAGTCGTATAATTCTAATTTTATTTGCTTATCATCATTCGCTAACAACACTGAATTGGCGTTTATTGTTAGCACCCGAAATTCACCTATTACATCTCCTGGCTTATACACCTGCTTAGAAATAATCGCTTTGTATTGCTTTTCGGTTTTAATAATTGACTGTAACGACAGCGCTGTATTGCTAACTGCAGCGCCTTTTAGTATTGGTGCATTGCTTGGCTGAGTAGGATCGCGCAGTATTTCAGCTGAACTAACAGAGAAAAAACACACGCAACACACACACAAACTATAAAGCGATAAATTTTTCATTGGCACTCACCGTTGCTATTTGTAATGTTAACTCTGCATTAGGGTATGTTTGCACCTGATAGTTAAACTGCTGTATTAACAACTTTTGTTGGCTAGCTTTAAGGCCTTCTAAATACTGCTGTAAGCTAAAATAACGCCCCTGCAAAGTAACCACCATTTGGTGTTCGAAAAACAAGGTTTGCGTATCGTGCTCACCGAGTTTTTCTACATCAATTGCTTTTGCTGGGTTTACCCTAAAGCCAACCACTTGCACATCGGGGGTATTTACTAATAAATCTTTTAATACAGCAGGTACTTTGTTTGCTGAAATAAAGCCTTGGCTAAACGTGCTTAACTTATTATTTATATCTTCTAGCTCGCGCTGGGTTTGCCCTACCTGATTTCTGAGTACTTTAGTGTAGTCATGCTTTAATGCCTGGGTAAGCATAGAGAGCTGTGCTTCATTTTGATTGAGTTTTTGCCACAATGTATTTTGTTCCACGCGTAAACTATTTACTGCATCTTGCTGTGGAAACACCACAAACCATAAACCTAAATAAACAATAAGAAATAAGCCAACAAACAGCACAGAATACTTTTCCCGCTGCTGTAATGCCGCAAATTGTGCTTGGTATTTAACGAATAATGGCCAGCCTTTATTTTCATTTTGCTCATTCATTGTGCTACCTCACTTGAACTAAGTTCTGTAGCCACATTAAACTCGCTCACGCCATCACTGCTCGACAGCTCCAGCACTGAAAACTCCTTCCCTTTAAAAAAGCTCGATTGCTTGAGATTAGCAAGCCAAATAGGTAAAAATTTGGCTTGCTGAGTACGCCCTTTGAGCATTACTTTTTGGCCTTCAAATTTTATCTGATCAAGCCAAATTTGCGGTTCGTGGTACGCTGCCAAATCGCGCATTACATCGGCATAATCCGTTTTCGTGTGCATGGATGTGTTTTCTAAATAATCAAACACCTGCTGTTTATGCAAAATTTCTTGTTGCAGTACTTTTAGCTCATCTATCAAATGCGATTTATTTTGTTTATCAGCTAATCGCTGCTTTACCGCGTTTAATTGCTGTTGCGTTTGCTTTAGATAAGCTTGGCTTTGTGTAAGTAATTGCTGGCTATTGTGCTCTTCGTATAAATAAAACAACCAAGTTAATGCAACCACTAGCAATGTACCTAGCCACAGCAACAGCATTCCTTTAAAAGGCACGGGGTCCCGCCTAACCCTAATGGCTTTTTGGTAAAAATTAATCCGTGTTTTCATAGCACTGAATCCGGATCGGTTAATTGGTACGCTGCGCCTAATGCGTAATAAAAGCTTGGTTCGAGATCCTGTGCTAAATCTATATTAGGTTTAAAATCAACAACCTTTACTTGCAAAAATTCTGCAAGACCTGCCCTTAACGTCAAAGACGATAAATCATCGCAATGCAGCTGAATGCTTCTAATAGGAGGCTGTTTTAGTTGGCTTTCAAAAAAATCCATTGATCGTTGGATCTCAAGCCCTAAGGCTTCAACTAAACCGTGTGTGCGCTCTTTATCTGAAATGCCTAAAAACCCGTTTAAACGCCTAGCTAATAAAAGCTGACCATCACGAATAATTAAAATACGCGGCTCATGCCCTGCATGTTGCACTATAAGCATGTGCGCGCTTTTATCTTCGCCAAACAAGGTCACTAAAATCATTTCTTCCGAGGTCATTGCTCTGAGCACAGGCTTTATTTTTGAAAAGCTATCAATAAAAGGCAGTAACTGTAGTTTATTAGTAATAAACACATTCATTTTACTGCTTTGCATAGGCTGAATAATGGGGTAATCGATAAAGTCGGCAACAATGTTCTCTGGTGGAATATCAACTAAGTCTTTTGTTGTCCATGGTAGGGATTGAATGATCTCTTCGTCACTCAGCATGGGTTTATCCATTTGCACTATTTGATAAAAATAATGAGGAACCACTAAATTTACAGGGCACACCTCAGCGCAAACTTCATTTGTGCAAGTTGCAATAGCGACTGTATAATCCGTTTGGTCCTCTACATTCACACTGTGTGAGTTATGTACGTACCACTGCCCTTGATTTTTTTTTAAACACACCGCGTTTACTGTATCTGCATAAGTAGCAATACCAATCGCTGTGCTTGAGTCTAAACTGCGATTTAACCAAGATAACAACGAAAACAGCTTTTTTTTCATATAGCTACTATTGTTAATAAGAGATTAATTAAGTGTCGTACAAGATTGTTAGTTTGCAAGTTTAAACGCGAGAAATAATGCTTAACTTATTTAATATTGAAAAAGAAAGTCCAATACAACAAATAGATAGCGACTGTCTAAAAAAGAGAAACATACGGTTAAGTATAAAAAGAGATGACTTACTTCACCCGCTAATAAGTGGTAATAAATGGCGTAAGCTAAAATATAATTTACAGCAAATGCAAGCCCTTAATAAAACACAACTACTCACCTTTGGGGGGGCTTTTTCTAATCATGTTCACGCCTGTGCAGGGGCGGGTAAACTATTTAATATAAAAACCCACGCCATAATTAGAGGGCCACACTTAGATACTCAAAACCCCACCCTGCAATTTGCTAAACAGTGTGCAATGGATTTACATGCGGTTACTCGTATTGAATATAAGCAGCGCCATGACCCTGATTATTTAGCCCAGTTGCAAGCACGCTTTACACAAGCCTATATAATCCCAGAAGGTGGAAGTAATACATACGCCCTGCCTGGGTGTGCTGAGCTTGCTAAAAGCTTACCAAAGCATGATTACTTAGTATGTCCCACAGGAAGTGGAGGAACACTTGCAGGCTTAATTGAAGGTAGCTATGAGGCCACACAGCTGTTAGGAATTGCGGTATTAAAACAAGCCGAGTACTTGAACAAAGAAATTACAGCACTCAGTAAAAAAGCAGCTCAGCAATCCAATTGGCAGCTACTTACTGAGTTTCATGATGGCGGTTATGGCAAATTTAGTAATGACTTATGGCAGTTTTGCCAACGCATGCAGCAGCAACATAACTTACCTCTTGAGCCTATATACAGCGGTAAAATGATGTATGCACTATGGCAACTTATCGAGCAAGATTACTTTGCTGCTGGTAGTCATATAATGGCGATTCATACAGGCGGTTTACAGGGGCTCAATGGGCTAAAATACTGTGGCCTGATCTAGGGCTATTAACCTCTGGGCATTAAAACATGCTTACTTAAGGCCAGTTTAACCACGGTGCAATGTGTAACCTAGTGAGCTCTACAACCGCTGCTAGAGTGGCCCTTTTGGCTGTACTTAGCTTAAAAGGATTAACTGCCCTTAGTAAAACGTGGCATGTGTGTATTCCTGCAAGGGCTCAGAAAAGTAAAAACCTTGTGCGGCAACTACGCCTAGTTTAGCCAACATAAGTAGCTCTTTTTGGGTTTCTACACCCACCGCGTACACAGGTATATTGAGCAATTTGCTTTGCGCCACAATGTTTTTAACTTGTTTTTGCTGTTGTGTTTTTTCATCCACATTATGAACAAGCGGATACCCTAGTTTTATACCGCTAACTAATTTTTGAGAAGCAATTTGGTTAATGTGCTCCACATTCTGTACATTATCAATCACCAGCAAACTTTGTAGGGCTGTAAGTTTTTCAAAGGCACCTGCTAGTTGCGCTTGGTACTTAATAAAGTCTGCTTCGCTAATTTCAAACTGTAACTTTCGCTTTGTCGTAAAATCTTTCATATTGGTGACAAACCAGTTCCAAAACTGCTCGTTAAACCAATTACTTATATGCAAATTAACGCTTACCGTTAGAGCACTGGGCTCAGCTAAAATAAGCTTTTTAACTTGAAGTAGCACCGCTTTATCTAACTCAAATGCTTGGTGATTGTTAAAGTCTTGATTAATAAAGTAACGCGCAGCTAATAAACCGTGCGGTTGCTGCCTAATTCTTATTAGCACTTCATGTTGTACAATATCGCCGCTGGTGATCATAAATAACGGTTGAAAGAATAAGATAAATTTATTCTTTTTAATATTTTCAATAACCTGCTTACTTGAAATTAAGTTCCCTTGCTCGTGCTGTAACGCGAGCCTATGCCAGTGTTGAATTAAGCTTTTTTCTGAAAATACTAAGGCCGATTTAGCGAGTTTAAAAATAACGGGTTGCTCAGCCGCATATCGATAATCGCACAAACCAACCTTTATGTTTTTACGTGTTACTGTGCTTCGATAACGCTTACAAATTTGATAAACGCATTCGTGTAGGCTTTCACTGTATGTATCTAGCTTGGCTACAGGGATATTATTTAAAGTAATAGCAAGGTTGTTAGCATCAAATACATTAACTGATACTGCAGGAAGCTCTTTAAAATATTTTGCTATCAATACCTTAAAGCTTGCTTGGGTATCGGTATTTTCATCAAACACACAATCACATTTCACTATGGCAAATAAGCTATGACGCGCTGCACTAACACCGTACATAGACTTTACTTCGCAGTTTAATGTGGTTATTTGCGTAGAAAGTTTTTTTGCTGCTTTAGTTTTGCTGTAAGGCAATGGCATGTTCGCTGCCGGTTTTTTTACTAATACTTTCCACCATCTAACCCACCAGCTAGTGGCACCTAATATAATGATATTTAATAATAAAAATAAGTAGGCTTGCTCCACCCAGGCAGGCCAGTGGTATAAACTTATGCTGAGCGTTTTATAGCTAAATACATCGTGCTGTATATCAACTAAGTATTTGAAGTGTTCAGCATTTGAGTGTGCAGCCAGCATAAAGCCCTTACTTTGCACCAATGCCTGCACTATTTCTTTATCGGCATTGGCATTAATTTGCAGCTCAAAAATTTGCTGTGTTAACTGCTGACCATTTTTATGAATTTTTTTATGGAGCGTATCATTTAAAAGCACATTAAAAATAATTACCACCAGCGTGAAACTGGTTAAGTAAATTATTTTTTTTTGCTCAGCAATTTTTATTAAGGCTTTATGCATAGTGCTCTCTGTGGCAACGCGACTATTTAAAGTGTTGTTCAAAATAGTCATTAGCACAAGCAGGCAAAGCAACTTTAAATGTTTATAATTTTGCTAAACAAAAAAACCCCGTGTAAACGGGGTTTTGGCAAATAGTTTATTACTTTTAGGGTTGCTCGCCCTGCGCGTTTAATATCATTTCGCCGTCTTCTTTGTATAGCTCGCCTTTAGGCCATTGCGCTAATAGCGTTAAAACTTGCTCACTAGGGCGACATAGCTTAACCCCTTTTTCGGTGCACACTATAGGTCTATTAACCAGTATAGGGTGCTCAAGCATGGCCTCTAAAATAGCTTCGTCTGTTACATTTTCATTTAACAAGCCTAGTTCTTCAGCAGGCGATTTACTCACTCTCAACGCTGTTTTTGGTGTTAAGTTTGCTGCGGCAAATAACGCTAACAATTGAGGTTTTGTCCAGCCCTCTTTAAGGTATTCAATAACCGTGGGGTTATAGCCAGCGGCTTTAATAATCTGCAATACATTGCGCGAAGTACCACAATCAGGGTTATGATGAATAACGACCATGACACTCTCCTAGTTAAACCAATGACGCGTTTTATTAGCAAAATAAACTAAGCTAAGCATAACGGGTACTTCAACAAGAACGCCCACAACGGTGGCAAGCGCAGCACCAGAGTGTAAACCAAATAATGAAATGGCTACGGCAACAGCGAGTTCAAAAAAGTTAGAAGTTGCAATCATGCAAGCTGGAGCTGCAATATTATGAGCTAGGCCCATTTTTTTTGCGGCTATATAGGCTATTGCAAAAATACCGTACGTTTGAATAAGCAGCGGAATAACAATCAATACAATGGCTTCTGGATTATCTATTAATGTTTGAGACTGAAAACCAAATAAAAGTGCCACCGTTGCCAGTAAGCCAATTATAGAATACGGTTTCATTACCTTTAAAAAGTGATTTAACCGTGTGTGATCTTCACCTTTATCTAACTTTTTGCGGGTAATAGCGCCTGCTATTAATGGAATAAGTACATACAAAACCACCGAGAGTAATAACGTGTCCCACGGTACCGTTATGTCTGTTACCCCTAGTAATAAACCTGCGATGGGCGCAAAGGCAAAAATCATAATAATATCGTTGATAGATACCTGCACTAACGTGTAATTAGCATCGCCTTTTGTTAATTGACTCCACACAAACACCATTGCAGTACATGGTGCTACTCCTAATAAAATCATACCGGCTATGTATTCTGTTGCCGTTTGTGGGTCAACAAAGTCTGCAAAAATGCCTTTAAAAAATAACCACCCTAGTAAGGCCATGGTAAAGGGCTTTATGAGCCAGTTGATAACGACTGTCAGTACTAAGCCTTTAGGCTTTTTGCCTACATCTTTAATAGAAGAGAAGTCAATTTGCACCATCATTGGGTAAATCATAAACCAAATGAGTACAGCGATAACAATATTTACATGTGCATATTCTAAGCTTGCAACAACACTAAATACATCGGGTACGGTGTAACCGGCGACAATCCCTACCGCGATTGCCAGCGCAACCCACACCGATAAAAAGCGTTCAAATAACCCCACAGTAACCTCCTAAATGTCTTTTTGATTTACGCGTTTACTGAGCTGCTCTGCTGTTTCTACTCGCTCAGAGTATCTATCAACAAAGTAATCTTTTTGGTCGCGCATTAATAAGGTAAATTTTACGAGCTCTTCCATTACATCCACAATTCGATTGTAAAAAGCGGAAGGCTTCATTCGGCCATTCTCTTCAAATTCTAAAAACGCTTTAGGCACCGATGACTGATTAGGTATTGTTACCATGCGCATCCAGCGCCCTAATACGCGTAACTGATTAACCACATTAAATGACTGCGAACCACCACAAACCTGCAGCACAGCCAGCGTTTTACCTTGTGTAGGCCTTACGCCACCCAGGTTTAATGGAACCCAATCAATCAGGTTTTTAAATACACTCGTCATAGCACCGTGCCGCTCCGGCGAGCACCATACTTGCCCTTCAGACCAGAGCATTAAATCACGTAGCTCTTGCACCTTAGGGTGCGTCTCATCTTCACTATCTGTTATGGGTAAACCTTCAGGGTTAAATATTTTAACCTCAGCACCAAAGTGGGTTAGCAAGCGTGCACTTTCTTCTATAACTAACTTGCTATATGAGCGAGCTCTTAGCGATCCGTATAGCAATAAGATTTTAGGTTTATGAGATGAAAACGTTAGCGTGAAATCCTTAACGGTAGGAGGAGTGCTTTGTGAAAGTTCTAAATTAGGTAGCTCGTGTTCAATTGATTTACTCATAATCCTTAACCTTGTAGTTCTATAGCGAACTAAATATATATGAAAAAACGAATATATGAAATTTCACATATTAAAAGGTGTGAGTCAAACCCTATTTATATAAATTTTGCGTTTGGTTTTTTAACGTTGCAGGCGTTAAAGCCTGCTATTAAAGGTAGGTAATTGATAAGTTTATTTATTTAAGCAGCTAATTATTGTATCGCGTAATGTTTTAGCTTTTATTGGTTTAGCGACATGTGCATTCATACCAATAGATAGGTAGTGAGTAATATCATCTTTCATTACGTTTGCAGTTAACGCAATGATAGGCATAGAGGCAAGCGCAGTATTGCTATCACTGCGTATTACTTTAGTCGCTTCTACACCGTCCATAATGGGCATATGAATATCCATTAAAATAATATCAAACGTTTCTAATTTTACGGTTTGTATGCATTCTAAGCCATTTTCTACTACGTGCACTTGCGCCCCACTGGCGGCTAATATATCGGATACAATTAACCTGTTTATGGCGTTATCTTCCACAACGAGTATTTTTACCCCTTGCAGTGGCTTTTCGGTGGCAGGTTTATGGGTATTACTTGTAGAAGGGCTAACCACTTTGCTTTTCATCGCTTCAAATAACACGCTGGTAAGCACAGGCTTATGCAAAATAGTTTTAATGTTTATTTTTTTAGCTATGTCGTAAATTGCGTCGTTTTTGCTTGCTGTAAGTACAATAATATTGTTGCAAAGCTGTGGGTTTACTTTGTAAATGCGGGTAAAAAACGTTTCACTGCTCATGGTCGGCATTTCACAATCAACAATAATAATTTTATAAGTGTTTATATTTTCTTTAATTATCTCTATTGCATCACTTGCCTGCGTGCAAGGCGTACAACACAGTCCCATTGCACTAAGCTGACTTTTAATTAAGCTTAAATCATCTTCGTTATCATCTATTAGTAATACATCAAATGGTTCAGCAAATGATAACTGTGGGCTGTCTTCTATTAATGCTTGGGTGTTTACTTCAACGTTTATGGTAGCAATAAACTCACTGCCTTCACCTTGCGTACTGCTTACAGAAATATCGCCACCCATTGCTTGGCATAAACGTTTACTAATGGCTAAGCCTAACCCAGTTCCCCCGTATTTTCGGGTTGTAGAGCTGTCGGCCTGAGTAAATGATTCAAACAAGTTAGGTAAGCTTTTTGCATCAATACCAATGCCAGTGTCTTTAACACTAAAGCGTAAAACAGTACTTTTGGTGTCATGGGGGGCTTCTTCTGCGTCTATTTGCACCGAAACAGCTCCATTAGAGGTAAACTTAATCGCGTTAGAGCACAAGTTAATTAATACTTGGTTTATACGCACCACATCGCCAACTAAGTTATGTTTCACGTTATCGCTAATATTAATCTCAAACGCAATACCTTTACTCCGCGCCCTATTTTCAAATGTGGTCGTTATATAATCGACAACCGCGTTTAACGAAAATGCAAAGGCCTCGAGTTTGATATTTCCTGACTCGATTTTTGAAAAATCTAAAATGTCATTAATAACCACAAGCAATTGATCTGACGAGTACTTTATTTTTTCTAAATACTGTTTATCTTCTTCAGGTAAGTTTTTGCCCAATAAAATATTTGTCAGCCCTATAATGCCACTCATTGGGGTTCTGATCTCATGACTCATATTGGCTAAAAATTCAGATTTTGACGAGGTAAGTTGCTCTGCTTCTTCTTTAGCTTGTAATAGCTCTTTAGTGCGTTGCTCTACACGCGATTCAAGTCGTAGCTTTTCTTCGTCAAGCGCGTTTACAAGCTGAATGCGGCGGCGGTTTAACCGTAATACAAACACTAAAAAAGCGCTCAATACAAAAATAGTAATGGCAGCGCTGTAAATTAACACTTTATTTTGTTCAAAGTAACTCGGCTTGTAATAAGCAATAATCGATTTTTCTGGCAGGCTTTGCGGGGCAACATTATATTTTTTTAGCTGTCGCCAATCGTATTTATGAACACTTAAATTTTCATCGCTTATAGTAGGTAACACGTTATTTTCACTGTAAGAAATAATAGCTTCACCCACGCGTTTACCTATTTTCTCACCTGATAAAACATAACCACCTACTACACCTGAGCCCAATAATACTTCCCAGTAGCTAAAAATGGGGGCGTTACTGTGCTGAGCGAGTAAGCTGACGAGCTGATACGGGCTAATCGACTTATTTTCGTAATTTCTAAATATAGGGGTAAATAAAATAATGGCGTCTGAAGGCGCATTTTTTACTTTTGTCATCAGTTCAGCAGCCGGAAGATCAAACCATTGCTCAACTTCTAAATACGAAAAATCTTGGCTGATAAAATTAAACAGCCCTGTATAAAAGTTTCTACCTATTTCATTTTTAGTATCTAAGATGACTATGAGCTTTTTAGGTTTCATTAAATTAACCGCGCTGGCGGTTGCTTGCTTGTAGTCTAACTTAGCCTGCATTGAGGCATTATTAGTGTTTGCCGGTAGCCTAAACTGCTCGCCAGGCTCAATATAAATTTTTGGCGTGCTAGTAAAAAAATCATTCAATTGCGATATTAACGTGGCTGCTGAAGGTGATAGCGTGACAATAATATCTATGTGCTTATTTTTATATTTTTGCTTAAGGTAGTCGCTCATTAATTGCTTTTGAGTGGCCTCATCAAAGCGCCCTACATCAATGTTTTCAACAAAAAGCTCATAGTCAAAAGTCCGTGTTGATAGCTCGCTATTTAAGCCCTCTTCAACACTTTTATGCCAAGGCATATGTTGGTTGGTAGAATTTATAAATAAGACATTGGTAATTTTAGAATCCGGTTGAGCGCTTACCGGCAAACTGGCAAATTGAAAAACAAGAAATAAAAATAAAATAATGGCTTTCATGTTTCTCATAGTTGCTTGAAGTAATTAGTACCACTAGAGTAGATGTTAATTAGTTACATATCAATTAAATGAGATGTAAATTACAAAGGTGTTTTTGCGTTTTTGCGCATTTACGACTCGCTAATTATTGCGGCGCATAAGTTAGCTAAAAGCGCTTTTATAAAGCCAACTCAATTACGCATGCTAAGCTGAATTTCTGCTTGGGCATTAAGTGCCATTTCTACAAACGCTTGCGTGGTAGCGCTGTTGTTAATTTGCTTGTATTGCAGCTGCAAATAAATTTGTGTGTCGACCTTTTCTAACTCTATAAAATGGCAACCCTCGCTATATAATTTACTTACACAATAAGGCGCTATAGCTAACCCTAAACCAGCGGCAACCTCTGTTACTAAGGTTTGCATATGCCTTGGTTGACTAATAATGTTAGGTGAAAAGCCAGCGCGCTTGCAACGAGTAATAATTTCATCAAACAACCCTAAGGCTTCGTCGCGATTAAAAAGAATAAACGGCTCATTTTTAAGAGTTTTCAAATCAATAGTTTGTGCCGATGCAAAGGGATGATTTTTGTTGACCACCGCTACGAGGCGGTCAACGTACATAGTTTCACTTATAAACTCATCGGCTATGGTCCTTGGTAACGGCCGAGAAAACGCAACATCTACCCGTTCGTTTTTAAGGGCCTCTATTTGCTCGGTCGCGGTCATTTCTAGCAAGGTAACGTGAACATTAGGAAACTGCGACTTATACGTTCGGATTAATTTGGCTAAAAATGTTAAACACGCAGAGCTTAAATACGCAATACTCAGCGAGCCTAACTGCCCGCTATCGACCAGTTTAACCTTATTTTTAGCCCGCTCTGTAAGCGCTAAAATTGCAGTGGCATCTTTAACTAACTGCTCTCCCGCTTGCGTGATCGACACCTCCCGAGAGTTACGGGTAAACAAGCTAACACCTAGCTGCTCTTCTAACGAAGAAATATGGCGACTTATAGCGGGTTGAACTGTATGTAGCTCTTGAGCCGCTTCTGAAAAGCTCAAGTGCTTAGCCACTGCAATAAAACTTTTTAATATTTTTATATCCATGTGCGACTCAAATTTGCTCTGTGTGAGAGGTATAGCAACAACTATACGTTATTTGTATAGATTCCATCAAATTTAAACATTTCTAATATCGATAATCTCTCTCTATCATTCGCCTACCTTTTAATGTTGGAGAGCAAAATGTCCCAGGTAACGCAGAGTGCCTCGTTAAGTCGCTTTATTTTATTGTTGATGACAACCGCCATTGCAGCAACCGCTGCAAACCTATATTACAGCCAGCCAATTTTACCCCTGATTGGTAACGAGTTTAATTTAACGGATTCACAACTTGGTAGCATTCCCGCATTTACTCAATTTGGTTACGCTTTTGCCCTATTGTTTATTTCGCCGCTGGGGGATTCTATTGCGCGTCGTCGCTTAATAAGCATTTTATCGGGCTTACTGGTTATTGCATGTAGCTTTGCCGTATTTACACCTAACTTACCGCTGTTATTAATGTCGGTATTTTTAATAGGGGTAAGTGCCAACATTACCCAGCAATTAATCCCTTTTGCGGCATCACTTGTATCTGCTGAAAATAAAGGGACTACATTGGGCACCTTAATGATGGGTCTAACCATTGGTATTTTACTTTCACGCACGTTAAGCGGTTTTGTAGGAGAGCACTTTGGTTGGCGTGGCGTATTTGTTATGTCTGCAATATTAGCTGCGCTATTTGGTGTACTACTTAGGCTCTTTTTACCCCTAAATAAACCACAAACTAGCTTACGTTACTGGCCGCTACTTAAAAGTACAGTGGCGTTATTTAAACAGCACAAACCACTACAAGTGTTTACTTTAACTGGCGCGCTTTGGTTTGCTGCTTTTAATGTACTTTGGGCTACTTTAGCTATTTATGTCAGTGATGCACCTTTTAACTACAGCGCCCAAGAGGCCGGATTATTTGGCATCATCGCATTAGCTGGCGTAATAGGGGCTAAGTCTTCGGGTAAGTGGGTCAATGCGTTGGGCTCTAAAAAATTAGTCATGATAGTACTCACACTTGCCGCAATTGGTTTTGCTATTACAGGCGTTTTTTTAGGAAACCTAATAGCCCTAATTATCGGTATTATTTTAATCGACTTCGCTATTTTTAGCGCACAAGTAGCCAATCAAGTCCGCGTATTTAGCATAGACCCAAGCGCACAAAGCCGTATCAATGGTGTTTACATGCTCGGCTACTACTTAGGTGGCGCATTTGGCTCAATTATTAGTGTGAAAGCCTTTGCTTTGTACCAGTGGCCTGGCGTAGTCGTCCTTAGTGTAGTGTTAATTACCATCAGCGCTGCTTTTAACTCTCTCGCAAAAAAATAACCGCCATTAACTCCTTGCAACTAAGGGGGACTTACGCTTAGTTGCCCTATTTAAAAACAGAGAATACTTATGAATAAACTCAATAACGCAGGAAGCTACACTTTGCTGTGTATAGCCTGCTTAACAATCATGGTGGGTGCATTGGTTGCACCTGGTTTAATCAGTATATCAACAGCCCTAAATGTTGCTGACAGTGCGGTATTTTTAGTGACCTTACCGGCTTTAGGGGCTGTTATATTTGCGCCTATTGCAGGTAAATTAATTGATAAATATGGCGCTTACCGTTCATTAATTATTGGCTTATTTTTATACGGCTTTTTCGGTGCAAGCGTGTATTGGTTACAAGGGCCGCTGTTGGTTTTTGCTAACCGTATTTTACTTGGCGGTGTTACCTCAATTGTTATGGCCGGATGTACCGTTTTAATATCACAGTGGTACTTTGGTAAAGCGCGCCTAGGCATGCTTGCTAAGCAAGGCATGGCAATAGAGCTAGGTGGCGTTATATTTCTATTTATAGGTGGCTTACTTGCTGTGCAGCATTGGGCTTTACCATTATCGTTGTACCTTATTTCTTGGGTATTTTTAGCCATGTTGCTACTTTTTGTGCCGCGTAATCACCCTCAAGCACAAGAGGCACAAGCAACACAAGAGCACGTAATATCAAATAAAGGCTTATCTCTTAAGCATGTGTATTCGCTGGCTGTGCTTGCAATGGTCACGTTTTTTAGCGCAATTGTTTTACTACCCAGCACAATGCATGCGCAAAATTATAATGAAGAACAAGTAGGTTTTTTACTCTCTTTCATCTCGTTAGTGGCTGTTGTTGGGGCACATTTTATGCCTCAGTTAACTAAAAAAATGGGCGAGCAAAAAGTACTTGCGCTGGCATTTATAGGCTATGGGGCATCATTTGCTTTCTTTTTACAAACGGGTACAGCGTTATTGGTAATAGGCGCTGTGTTTAGCGGTATTGGCTTTGGTTTTAGCATCCCACTATTAAACCATATGACCGTAGAGCGTAGCGCAGCCTCTGTTCGCGGTCGTAACCTCTCTTATTTCACAATGGCTGTTTTTTCTGGGCAATTTCTAACATCGTTTGTTGAATATATCCCAGGAGGCACACGCAATATTTTTATTAGCTGTATCAGCTTATGTGCACTCACTGCGCTGTACTTATTTGTTAAAAAAAATCATTCACAATCAGTATAAAAGAGGTTTTTATGTCAGAGTCATTTAAATTAATAGCCGGTAATTCATTTCCAACAGTTACTGCACACTTGCTCGATGGTACAACCGCAGATCTAAGTAAGCCGCACGGTGGCGCCGAGTGGCAAATGCTCGTGGTATACAGAGGTAAGCACTGCCCGCTTTGTATGCGTTACTTAAATTTACTAGAAGCGCAATTACCCGCATTAAAGGCACTTGGCGTGAGCGTTTGTGCCGTTTCTGCAGATAACCGCGCACAGCTAACACAAAGTATGGACACGCTCTCGGTTAGCTTTCCTATAGCTTATGGTTTAACACAGCAGCAAATGAAACAACTTGGGCTGTATATTTCCTCACCTCGCTCTGAGCAAGAAACCGATCACAACTTTGCAGAGCCCGCTATGTTTGTCGTAAATGAGCAAGGGATATTGCAAGCTGTAAATATTTCTAATGCTCCGTATTTACGCCCTGAATTAGACGTGGTTGTAAGAGGCTTAAAGTTTATTAAAGAGCAAAATAACTACCCTATTCGCGGCACTGTTGTGTAACCATTTAAATTGCAGCCTTGGCATTTATTACCTTACGGCTGCTTTATTAAGGCATAAGCTTTCATGAAGAATTTATTTAGTAACCTTTTAAATTTAGCCAGCGCGCTTTTTATGTTTAAGTTTGCCCTGCCAAAATTATTAGCTGCGCAAGTAAGCGTTAAAACCTTTAGCTACTTTGCGCAGATACTGCCCGTTAACGCTAAAATTTATATGTATAGCGTTGGTTTACTGGAGTTGGTAGTGGGTTTAATGATGCTTGCTCTTTTGTTTATTAAAAATGAAAAGCAAAAAGCACTGTTTACCTATGTTGCATATGTTTTATTGGCGGGTACGTTAATTGGGGCGCTGTTACATGAATATTTTGTTCGCCCCGAGCCAATTGCTCAGTTAGTGACTTACTCAGGCTGTTTTTTAGTTATATGTGCCATTCAATTTTTAGCCTATAAAAAGGCGCTAATAGCGCGTTTTGAGTGACTTTAAAGTGTTAAACGGTAGGTGTAGAAACAGCACCTTTTGTACTAAAACGTGTAGTTACAAAAAAGCCGCTTAATAGCGGCTTTTAAGTAAATTTTTCAACATTTGTTTTTTTGTCTTTGGTTAGAACGGAATGTCGTCATCAAAATCTATTGTTGGTTCCATAGGATTTGATGCACCGCCCTGAGGGGCGTTTTGCGGCTTAGGTGCAAAACCACCTTGCTGCTGTGGCGCATTACTTTGCCCAGGAGCAAAGCCACTGTTGTTTGATTGTTGGTATTGGTTATTTTGCTGTGGAGCAGGTGCTGCAGCTGGGCGTTGTGCTGGTGCAGCTTGTTGCTGTGGCGCATAACCACCTTGCTGGCTGTTTTGAGCTTGGTTGTTTTGACCATAGCCACCGCCTTGTTGATTATTTTGGTAACCGCCACCTTGTTGGCCGCCTTGATTACCTTGATAACCACCACCTTGCTGATCGCCACCGCGTGCGCCTAGCATTTGCATTTGACCCGTAAAGCCATCAACAACGATTTCTGTTGTGTATTTTTCTTGGCCTTGTTGGTCGGTCCATTTACGTGTTTGAAGTTTACCTTCAACGTAAATCTGCGAGCCTTTACGGCAGTACTCACCAACAATTTCAGCTAGCTTGCCAAAAAACACTACACGGTGCCATTCAGTTTTATCAACCATTTGGCCAGTGTTTTTGTCTTTATAGCTGTCTGACGTTGCTAAGGTAATATTTGCTACACCATTGCCATTAGGCATGTAACGAACTTCAGGATCTTGTCCTAAATTACCAACCAAAATTACTTTGTTCACACCGCGTGCCATGGAACCATCTCCTATAAACGTTAGATTAAACCAGCTACTTTACGTGCTTGGTCTAGGTCAAATTCTTTATCATTAATCTTTAAATAGCTGCGGCTTTCGTCGCGTACTACTGTTGCTTCTATTACGCCAGGTAAAGCAACTAGCTGAGAAGCAAGTGCTTGGGCTTGCTCTTCAGAACTTAAATTGGTCATTAAACTAATAACTTTACTTTTCGGTGGGACTTGCATTTTCCACGCAATAATAAGCCATATTAACCCAACAAGTGCCGCGGCCGCAAACACAGCTTGCGTACTTGTAGTTTGGGCAACATACCCCCCTAAAATACCACCTAAAAAAGCCCCCAAAAACTGGCTAGACGAATACCCACCCATAGCCGAACCTTTTTGGCTAGCGGGCGCAATACGCGATACAAGCGCAGGCATAGTGGCTTCTAAAAAATTAAATGCTACAAAATAAAGCAACATACAAATGGCAATGCCAACCACGCTATTCACCCAAATAGACATAGCAAACATACTAATAGAAAGCAGTGCTACTGAGCCAATAAACGCCTGTTTTTCTTTTTCTTTTTTAATGGCAATAATCATAATAGGGACCATTAAAATAAACGCTAACAGCAATACCGGAATATATAAATACCAATGGTGGTTTGCCACTAAGCCATCTTTTATTAGTTGGCTGGGCAGTACCACAAAAATAGTGGTTAGCGTTAAATGTAGCAGTAATACGCCTGCATTTAAGCGCGATAATTGCGGATGCTTAATAAGCTTTTTAATATCACTAAAGCTTGCCAAGGTATCGCCTTTGGGCGCTTTATTAACGGCATTGGGAACTAAAAATAAAATAATACCAATACCAAACACGGCAAGGATTGCTGTTAACCAAAATACTCCCGCTACACCCCACGACGCGGCAACAATAGGCCCAAGTAACATAGCAAAAGCAAAGCTCATGCCTATGCTCATACCAATCACTGCCATTACTTTAGGGCGTTGTTCGTCGCGGCTTAGGTCGCTGGCAAAAGCAAGCAACGCACTGGCTATAGCGCCCATACCTTGCAATGCACGGCCCACTGTAACCATTTGAATAGATTCAGCAAGGGCTGCAATAACAGAGCCCAACGCAAACACAACTAAGCCACCAACAATGACTTTTTTACGGCCTATTTTATCTGACAAACGCCCCATAGGAATTTGCAGTACCGCTTGCGTTAAGCCATACGCGCCAATAGCAAATCCTATCCACATAGGCGAAAAACCATCAAGCGATTGGCCATAAATAGCCAATACAGGCATCAGCATAAACAAGCCGAGCATTCTAAATGCAAACACACTCGCCAGCGATACAGCGGCGCGCTTTTCTCGTGAATTAAGTGAAGATGCGGTCATTATCTGCGTATTCTTACGATATGAAAAATTTAGGCTGGGATTCTACCACAAGCTTGGCAATAATTAATCGCCTATAAGTAAGGATTTTTTCGTTGATCATTGATTAATAATGTTTCGTATTATGCGATACTGGACAAATAATTTTGGTAATAAACGAGATAGCATGGAAAACATTGAAGTCCGAGGCGCCCGTACGCACAATTTAAAAGACATCAGCCTAACCATCCCACGTGATAAATTAATTGTTATCACAGGCCTATCTGGTTCGGGAAAGTCATCACTGGCATTTGATACTTTATATGCAGAAGGACAGCGTCGTTATGTTGAGTCACTTTCTGCCTACGCAAGGCAATTTTTATCGTTAATGGAAAAGCCTGACGTTGATCATATTGAAGGCCTCTCTCCCGCCATTTCTATTGAGCAAAAATCTACATCGCACAATCCTCGCTCAACAGTGGGTACCATTACCGAAATATACGATTACTTGCGTTTAATGTTTGCCCGCGTGGGCGAACCACGCTGCCCAACCCACGACTTACCGCTTGCAGCTCAAACAATTAGCCAAATGGTTGATACCGTTTTAGCACAGCCAGAGGGCACTAAGCTGATGCTTTTAGCGCCAGTGGTTAAAGATCGTAAAGGTGAGCACGTTAAATTACTTGAGCAACTTGCAAGCCAAGGCTACATTCGCGCTCGTATAGACGGCGAAGTATGCGACTTATCAGATCCACCAACGCTTGAGCTTCATAAAAAACACACTATTGAAGTGGTGGTTGACCGCTTTAAAGTAAAAGATGGCCAACAGCAGCGTTTAGCAGAGTCGTTCGAAACCGCACTAGAGATGTCTGGCGGTGTGGCAAATGTAGCCTACATGGACGACAGTACGATAGAAGAAATGCTGTTCTCGGCAAATTTTGCCTGCCCTACCTGTGGCTATGCAATGACCGAATTAGAGCCGCGTTTATTTTCGTTTAATAACCCTGCCGGCGCGTGTCAAAGCTGTGATGGTTTAGGCGTACGCCAATATTTTGATCCTAACCGCGTAGTACATAACCCTGAGCTAAGCTTGGCCGGTGGTGCTATAAAAGGGTGGGATAAACGCAGCTTTTATTATTTTCAAATGCTACAGGCGGTCGCCGAGCACTATAACTTTGATTTAGATGTGCCATTTGAAAAGCTGGCTAAAGAATCGCAAAAAATTATTTTAGAAGGCTCAGGGCAAACAAAAATAGCCTTTAACTACCGTAACGACAGAGGCGATTTAATAACACGCAACCACGAGTTTGAAGGCGTGTTAAACAACATGAACCGTCGCTATCGCGAAACTGAGTCTAACTCGGTGCGTGAAGAGCTCGCTAAATATCAAACTAGCCAAGCGTGTCCTAGTTGTCATGGCTCGCGTTTACGCCAAGAAGCACGTCACGTATTTATAGGTCAAACAAACCTACCTGCTATTACGACTATGAGTATTGGCGAAGCGATGGACTTTTTTGAAGGGCTATCACTAACAGGCCAAAAAGCCCAAATAGCTGAAAAAATCCTGAAAGAAATTCGCGACCGCTTATCGTTTTTAATTAATGTAGGGCTTAATTACTTATCGCTTGAGCGCAGTGCCGATACCCTCTCAGGTGGTGAAGCCCAGCGTATTCGTTTAGCCAGCCAAATAGGTGCAGGCCTTGTAGGCGTAATGTACGTACTGGATGAACCATCAATTGGTTTACACCAGCGCGATAACGACCGTTTATTACAAACATTGGTGCATTTACGCGACTTAGGTAACACCGTGATTGTAGTTGAGCATGATGAAGATGCGATTCGCGCAGCCGATCACATTATTGATATTGGCCCAGGCGCGGGAGTGCACGGCGGACACATTATTGCACAAGGTACACGTGACGATATTTTAGCCACTAAAGACTCAGTAACTGGCCAGTTTTTATCAGGCGTGCGCAAAATAGAAGTGCCACAAGAGCGTAACCCAACCAGCGAAAAATGGCTTGAGCTATTTGGCGCAACAGGGAATAACCTAAAAAATGTAGATTTAAAAATTCCATTTGGCTTATTAACCTGCATTACAGGGGTATCGGGCTCAGGTAAATCAACGCTCATTAACGATACACTCTTTAAGCTTGCGCATACTGAGCTTAACGGCGCGACCACAGCAGAAGCCGCGCCTTACAAGTCAATTAGTGGCCTTGATCATTTTGACAAAGTTATTGATATTGACCAAAGCCCAATTGGTCGTACACCGCGCTCAAACCCTGCAACCTACACAGGTATTTTTACCGGTATTCGTGAGTTATTTGCAGGGACACAAGAAGCCCGCTCTCGCGGCTATAAAGTAGGTCGCTTTAGCTTTAACGTGAAAGGCGGGCGCTGTGAAGCCTGCCAAGGGGATGGCGTAATTAAAGTAGAAATGCACTTTTTACCTGATGTATATGTACCGTGTGATGTATGTAAGGGCGCGCGCTATAACCGCGAAACCTTAGAAGTACAATACAAAGGTAAAAACATTCACCAAGTGCTCGAAATGACCGTTGAAGACGCGCACGACTATTTTGATAAAATACCTGCAATAGCCCGCAAGCTTAAAACGCTTATGGATGTTGGTTTATCGTATATTCGTTTGGGGCAAGCCGCTACCACACTCTCTGGTGGTGAAGCACAACGTGTAAAACTGGCTCGTGAGCTTTCTAAACGCGATACAGGTAAAACACTGTATATACTTGATGAGCCAACAACCGGCCTTCACTTTGCCGATATTGAACAACTACTTGTGGTATTACATCGCCTGCGCGATCATGGTAATACCATTGTGGTAATTGAGCATAACTTAGATGTGGTTAAAACCGCAGACTGGGTGGTTGATTTAGGCCCTGAAGGGGGCGCTGGGGGCGGTGAAATACTCATTGCAGGCACGCCTGAAGAAGTAGCCGAATGTGAACGCTCGCATACTGGGCATTACCTAAAGCCCCTATTAAACTAACTGGGGTTTATTACCTCATACGATAAGGAAAGTCGGTGTTAAGGCGTTATAAAATTATAAAATGGCGAGCCAGTAGGCTATTTAAACAGCTGCAAAAAAAATTGCAGCCTCTTAAAGCTGATATTGATAAGCATATTAAACCCATATGGTTTAGCCTTAGCACCGCGCAAAAGCTTTACTTAGCAGCGCTTATATCTGTGATTTTCTTTAAATCCTGGTCACTTTGTGCGCTTTTAACAATGACTGCCTTGGTAATTGAATTTTGGCCAAAGTTTAATAAACTATGGCACTCTTTAGCAGGCAAAGCTTTAATTTTGGTTTTTTATGCAACCATTGCTAATTTTGTTTTGGCAAATGCAAGCAGTATTGTTAACGATGTAACTCACGTATCAGCTGCAAACATGAGCTACACACACAATTTTGCAACTTTGATATATTTACCCATTTGGGCATTAGGAATTACACTCTGTACATTACTAATATTTCAATTTATTTTACCCTTTTATATCATAATGCTGTTACTTATAAAGCCATTTGGATCGCAAAGCATTAAATATATAAGTCAAAGCTACTCTCCCTTACTTACCGCATCTATTAGATTAATATTAGCCTTCATAACTTTAAGTACCCTCTATCCTTTATTGGACGATAGGGATGAAGCAACATTTCTATCAGATATAGAAAACGGTTTCTATTTTGGAAGAGAGCTGGCTAGTGACTCTCCTGAAGTGAAGGGGCATGCTATGGTCAACCTAAATGAAAGGCTGGCTAAACAGGAAACAAAAACTCAACCCAGCTCGCAAAAAGCAGAAGAAATAAATGAATTCGCCGAATCTGCAAGTTCATTTGTTGCTACTGAAGGTTATTTTGGGCGTAGTAAACACCTTATAGCGATGTTTGCATTTAATTACGAAGCGGATGAATACTCAAGGTGTAAAAAAGCCAAAAATAGCAAAGTGGTAGAGTTGAACGATTACGAAATAGTAGAGATTACGCCAAATGAAACTATGCCTTATGGCTATTCTTTTATTGTAAAAGCCTGCGAATCGCCTGCGTTTAAGTCCACTAGCTAATAAATTATAGCTTTTTTAAGTGATGAATGAAGTATTAGAAGTTATAAAAAAATGCCGCTAAATTTAGCGGCATTTTTATTTGCTTATACTAATAAAGCAATTTATGTACGAGGAATAAACCCTAGTGCATCGTAAACCGATTTAAGTGTTTTTTCTGCACGTACACTGGCCTTTTCTGCGCCTGATTTCATGATGCTATCAAGTAGGTTTTGATCTTCTCTGATCTCTTTAAAACGTGCTTGGATTGGCTCAATCATGCTAACAACT
>NZ_DCYU01000005.1:0-7306 GCF_002331165.1 Pseudoalteromonas sp. UBA2102 | reverse complement strand
TACACGTAATTTAACTAACGCGCGATGACCTTGGGGAGAATAATTTTCAATCTTCACAGGTCTATATGCCCTAAATTAGGCTACGCTTTTTTACACTATTTCACACAAATCCAAAACCAGAGTATGTTAATCTTTAAAACCTAACTATATAGGAGTGCTCAGTGCGCCAAAGTATAATTTTAAGTGTTTGTTTTATATTAAGTGGATGCAGCACCATAGGCTTTAATGATTTATTTAACGACTATGCAAGCCAAATGACGCCTGTAAGAAACGCAATTAAAAATAACAATATTGAACAGGCTCAATCACTTATTGCCAACAATAGTAAGTTACACAGTAGCTATTTACTTAACCAATTAGAGCAAGCCCGTTTAAAAGACCTTGCTAACGAGCAAAGTCTTTCACAGCAACAATTTGAAAATGTATACGCCCAGGTACAAACAAAACGAGAAGCAGCAAAAATTCAATTAAGTGCAGGGCTTGAACAAAGTAACGCCTTATTTACTAACGACTCTGCCATTACCTATGTACCACCGGCATATGAAATGAGCATGCTACATAGCTACAAAGCACTTAATTATGTATACAACAGTGATTTAGAAGGCGCCTTGGTTGAAATACGTCGCGCTAACAAAGTACAAGTCGATGCACTTGCAGATAATAAAACACAAATAAACGACACAATAGAGCAAGCACAACAGCATTACCCAAGTATGAGTAATGTGACACGCGGTATTAAAAATGGTTTTCAAAATGCCTTTACGTTTTATTTATCTGCACTGTTGTACCAAAGTGATAAACAATACGATGATGCCTACATTGATTATAAAAAAGCATTAGAGATTCAACCTGACAATCACTACTTACAGCAAGATGTAATGCGATTAGCTAAAAAGCAAGGTTTTAACCAAGATTTAGAAGAGTTTGAGCGCCGCTTTAGCCCAATAAAGCCCCTTCATGCTAATCACGGTGAAGTGGTTATATTGGTTGAACAAGGCTTAGTGCCCAAACAAGATGAATTTAAATTACGCTTGCCTATTTATACCTCAGGTGGTGATGCGCGTTTTTACAGTTTAGCAATGCCAGTTTATAAAGATAATGCGTTTATAGCTAATATTAATGGCGTAAATATAGGTTCGCTAAATTTAGAGCTCAACCCATTAGTGCATATAGAAGCATTAGCGGCTAAAACATTAGAGCAACAAATACCGGCTCGCGTATCTAGGCAAGTATTACGCTTAGTAGCCAAAGAAAAAGTGCGCGCAGAGCTTGCTCGTAGCACAGGTGATGTAGGCAATATTATTGCTAATATTTATAATTTGGCGTCTGAGCAGGCCGATACACGCAGTTGGCTTACTTTACCTAATCAAATAAGCATGGCACGTAGAAGTTTAAATGCAGGGTCGCATACACTTTTAATAGGCAACCATGCGCCTATTAATTTTACCGTTAGTAAGCAAGGGTTAACCTTAATTTACCTAACCTCTATTAATAACTATTTTAACTACCATGTGGTTCAACTCTAGGAGTCATCATGAAATATACTTTGCCATTAGTGGCTGCATTAATGCTTGGGGCATGTGCAAGCCAACCTGATACATCAGGCATTTCGGTTGAGCAAAGCAAAAATACATTTAACGAGCAGTTACATGTTGATAATCCTGCTCTAGGTGAAAAGCTTGCCATTACCGATGTTAAAACACGCCAAACAAACCAGTTAACCGACGTGGTAGTAACACTAAGCAGCCAATATAAAAAGTCGCAATATTTGCAGTATCAGTTTAATTGGTACGACAAAGACGGGTTTGTAATTAAAGGAAACCACTCACCTTGGCAAGCCTTAACACTGTTTGGTTTTTCTAAAACACAATTACCCGGCTTAGCGCCAACACCGGATGCGGTTACATTTTCGCTAGCTGTAAGAGAAGTGTCTACCGACGCACAAGAATTTAAAGAATAAGGGTTATAAAAATGATCACTACACAATTTAAAACGTTATCGAGTTATGCAGTTATTGGCCTTAGCGCACTCATTTTAAGCGGTTGTGCCAATAAAGCCGTAGTTAGTTATGGCGACGCGCAAGCAGTAGAAACCACCGATATAAACTTTGGCTCTACCGATTTACAAAAAGTAGCCAGCCAAATGACCGACTCACTACTCAGCTCGCCGGTTATTGGTACAATGACCCAAAACAAACGCCCTGTGGTATTTGTTGAGCGCATTAAAAATAAAACCAGTGAACACATAGACACTGAATCTATTACCGACTCAATCTCTACGCAACTGTTGCGCAGCGGTAAGTTTCGTTTTGTTGACATGACCCGTGTTGAATCAGTACGTGAGCAGCTTAACTTTCAAAACGAAGATGCCCTTGTAAACCCTGCCACCGCAGTTGCCTTTGGTAAACAAATTGGTGCGCAATACATGCTGTACGGCAACTTATCGAGCATTGTTAAATCAAATGCTGATAAATCAGATGTGTATTACAAATTTACAATGCGCTTAATGGATATGCAAAGCGGTCTAGTCGAGTGGGCAGACGAAACTGAAATTCGTAAAACGAAAGAAAAATCGACATTTGGTTGGTAATAATACCAATTCGCTTAATTAACTGATCAATTTTGAGGCTGGATAAACGCGTTGATACCTAGGGGAAATTGCTATTTATTTGTTTTAAATGAGAATCTTTAACGCAAGTAGCGATACGTTCGCCGCAAAATGATTAAGTATTTTTCGCATTGGTATACATTTCCACGCAAAGGCAAAAATATTGCCTTTGCGTAACACCATCAGGAGACACCTATGAAAGCCTTAACCATAGCAATGTGTGCATTGCTTACACTCAGTGCACCAAGTTTTGCGAACTATGAGCGAAACAAAGCCGTGCCTGTACAACAGGTTTTATTTGGCGATGTAAAATCTGTACGTAAAATTACCGAACAAGAGCTTGTGCAAGACAAAAACAATGGCTGGAAAACCTTTGGCGGCGCCCTACTCGGGGGTGTTGTCGGTAATCAATTTGGTGGTGGGAGCGGTCGTACCGTCGCCACTATTTTAGGCTCAGTCATTGGCGGAAGCGTGGCGCATAATAATCAGCAAAAAAGCTATTATAAGCAAACACACCTCGTAGAGTTATTGATTCAGGTAGAAAACGGCGATCAATACATGGTGGTACAAGACCAAGACCAGTCAATGCGCTTTAGTAAAGGTGATAACGTACGGTTGGTCTATTTAAGTGATAATACCGTAAGAGTTGACCGCGCGTACTAACAGCCCGTATCAGCATTATCGCGTAAATAAAAAACGAGCTATTTAAGCTCGTTTTTTATTTTACAGCGCATTAGTTGGAATTAACTAAACTTGGCGATAGTCTTTAAAAAAGCGCTGCATTTTAAGCATCGCACTCGATAAATCGTCTTTGTTAGGTAAAAACACTAACCTAAAGTGATCAGGCTCTGGCCAATTAAATGCACGCCCATGCACTAATAATATTTTTTCTGCTTTTAGTAAATCAAACATCATTTTTTCATCATCAGTGACATTAAAATGAGCCGTGTCTACTTTAGCAAAGGCGTAAAGCGCCCCTTTTGGCTTTTTACAGCTTATCCCTTCAATAGCATTAAGCCCACGCCAAGCAATATCGCGCTGAACATATAATCGCCCGCCTGGGTCGATTAAGCTATCTATTGATTGCACGCCCCCTAGCGCTTGTTGTATCGCATACTGGGCGGGTACATTGGCACACAAACGCATAGACGATAAAATATCTAGCCCTTTGCGTAAATCTTCCATTGCAGAAGTGCGCCCGCTTAGTACCATCCAGCCCATTCGAATACCCGCTGCACGGTAAGTTTTAGCTAAGCCATTAAAGGTAATAATGGGCACATCGTCGCATAACGCACCAATTGAGGTGTGAGTGATGCCATCGTATAAAATCTTTTCGTAAATTTCATCGCTAAGCAATAACAGCTTATGCTCGCGCGCCACATTAATTAACTCTAAAAGTAAATCGTCACTATAAACCGCGCCGGTTGGGTTATTAGGGTTAATTAGTACAAGCGCTTTTGTTTTAGATGTAATTTTACTTTTTATATCTGCAATATCCGGAAACCAGTCTTGCTCTTCATCACATAAATAATGAACAGGGTTGCCGCCTGCTAATTTAACTGACGCGGTCCACAGTGGGTAATCAGGCGCTGGAATAAGCACTTCATCATCGTTATTTAATAACGCTTGGGTGATCATTTGAATAAGCTCGCTCACCCCATTACCAATATAAATATTATCTACATCTAAGTTATGTAAACCTCGTTGCTGGTAATGCTGATAAACCGCTACACGGGCTGAATATAACCCCTTAGAGTCGCAGTAGCCTTGGGCCGAATACAAATTACGAATAATATCGCGGTGCATGTCCTCTGGCATATCAAAACCAAACGCCGCAGGGTTACCAATATTAAGCTTTAGTACCTTTTGACCTTCGTCTTCCATTTTTTTGGCTTGCGCTAAAACCGGTCCACGAATGTCATAACATACACCTTCTAATTTGTGACTCTTTTTAATATCTGACATTTTTACCTCTTTGGGGCGAACTGGCTTTATGGAAAAAAATAATTAACTAGGAGTGGGTTTGTTCAATGCGAGGGTTATAACCTAATGGGCTCGGTAAAATTGTGTTACTAGCCCAAGGGTGGCCCTTGGGCAATGCGTGATCAAATTTATTATCGAGAGGCCAAACACGCCCTAGTAAAGTCTAAGACTACCCTAGTAAAGGCGTAAAATGCCAGCGTAATTAGTTGCTTAATACTGAAATAAATTCACGTTAACAAATAATATTAATTAGACTCTACCCACGCTCTTAATTGGGCCTGCGAACCACTTACTTGCGCCAATAAATCTGTAGATGCCGTAACAGCTTGCGCTAAGTTATCTTGATTGAGATTAAGCTCAATATCACGGGCTACATCAGATAAACTCGTGGCACCAAACTGAGCCGCGTTCGACTTTAAACTATGGGCATGACGAATCGCCGCTTCTTTATCGTTACCAATGGTTGCAATTACTTCATTACCAAGGCGCTCAAATTCACTGCAGCAAAATTCAAGTGTATCTTTAAACTGCTCACCAAGTAACGACTGCATACTTTCTAAAGCAGCCTCATCTATTTGTACTTCTGTCATATTTTAAGCCCTTCTAAACATTCCGTGTCATTTTATAATTAATAGTATTACTGTATATCTATGCGTAAAAAAATCCAACTTTATTACTTTATAAATGTATAATTATCAAAATACACTCGCAATAAAAAGTTTAATTAATGACTCGCCAAGTTTGTGAACGCTGTTTGTTTACGCCCTCTACCTGTATATGCGGGGCCATTAAACGTTTAACAAATAAAGTTAGCGTGGTTATTCTACAACACCCCAGTGAAGAAAAAATAGCGAAAAACACGGCAAAATTGCTTAATTTGAGCCTAACTGACTGCAAAATAATCAAAGGGGAAAATAACACCGACTTTGCCATGCTCAACTCTTTACCTGTTAAGTCCACGGTACTGCTCTACCCTAATGAGCACGCCACCAACTTAGATGATACAAACCCAAAGCAAGCCTTAAGTAACATTACGCATTTAATCGTGATTGATGGCACCTGGAAAAAAGCCTATAAAATTTTGCAGCTGACCCCGCTACTCACTAAATTTAAAACAGTGAGCTTTAAGCAGTTACCGCAAAGCCGTTACGCTATTAGAAAAGCCCCCAGAGCCGACAGTCTTTCTACGCTTGAGGCCGTTGCACATAGTTTGTTGTTAATAGAGCAGCTAAACCCTGCCCCGCTTTACAATTTATTAGACGAATTAATACAAAAACAAACCCAACACATGCCCGAACACGTAAAAGCACGTTACTTAAATTAGCCACCATTAAACGTAAATGCGTAATTACCCAAACAGATTAAAACGCGGATTCACTCGTAAAGGGCCTGACTACCGCTTTGACGACCAAGTTGACTTTAGTGATATTAGAGACACCTTTGGCTTTAGATCTATGGTTGTAGGAAAATGGGTGACCAAAGAAGAGCATTTTATTAGTGCAAACTTAATTTACGATGCCCTCGCCGACCTTGCTCAAATATTACATTTACCACCCAAAGCCATTGGCCTGCGCGGCAAACTAAATTTTGCCTTTGGGCATGGCGGTCAAAAAGGCGTACAAGCGCATTATAACGCAGCTTCACAAACCCTTGCTTTAGCAAAAAACGCCGGCGGTGGCGCATTGGCTCACGAATGGTTTCATGCCTTTGATCACCATATAAGCGAGCATTTATTTAATGCAAAACCTCGCTTTGGATTTGCCTCAAAGCTGTGGCTTTCAAATACGCCAAATTTATCGCACCCACTTAATAGTGCGCTCAACGATTTTTACAAAAACGTGTTTTTAGATTTTGATGGGGAAGATGCGAATGAATTTGTACAAACGTGCATAAAACACGACCAAGCGCATAACATGAACTACATGAGTATGCCTGAGGAGTTAGCAGCGCGCTGCTTTGAAGCTTGCATAGATGCTCACAGCACTATTCAAAATAGCTTTTTGGTTAGTGGCTTAAAAAGCAGTAATTTAATTTACCCTGATAATGAGCATATTAATAAAGCAAATGAAGCGCTTAATAAGTATTTTGAACTACTGGGTTATGCACTTCATAAATCTCAATAAGCCACAAACTACCTTGTAAACTTTAATTACGTGAAAAATCTTATATTTAATCTATCCTATCCTAAAGCATTAAAAATTTTAAAATAAGTAGCAATTAAATGGTAAATACTGATTTTACAAATAAAAAGCATGGCGCTATCTCTTTTGTTTATATTGTTCCTTTAACTGTAATTGCAATTTTATCTATCTGTATTCACTTTATGCTTGATGAAGTCATTGAAGCGCAAACCGATACTGGAAAACTCGTAAATGTAAGTGGTCAACAAAGAATGCTTTCGCAACGGGTGAGTATGTTTACTTTAGAGTACTTAATGTATGGCTCGCAGGATTCTAAATTACTGGCCATTAATGCTTTAAACTCTTTAAAAAATAATCATAAATACTTATTAAGCGAGCATTATGGGGCGCAAGTATTAGGCGATGAAAGCCCGCTATCTAACGAGTTGTTAGCAATGTATTTTAAAGAGCCTATTAATGTCGATAAAAAATTAAGTATGTTTTCAGATAGAGTTGAAGAAGTACTAAAGTTAAAAACACAAACACTTAATTTAGATACAGTGCAAGAAAGCTTTTTTCTTTAGCAAAAGAGCCGC
>NZ_DCYU01000037.1:0-30316 GCF_002331165.1 Pseudoalteromonas sp. UBA2102 | reverse complement strand
GCTTCCATTGAGCCGGTTTCGTTTAAGGTATTAATTGTTTTAGAAATTATTTGCTTATATTGCTTATCATCAAGCTCGCGCTCTTTACCACAGCCAACAAGCAATACGCGCTCGCTTAAAACGTTAGGTACATGATGCAATAATAAAACTTGCCCCGGCTTACCTTCTAGGTCGCCACGGCGTAGTAAATTTGAGATATAACCATCGCTGATTTTATCGAGTTGTTCACCAATGGGGGATAACCTACGTGGTTCGTAAACGCCAACGACAATACACGCGCTGCGTTGTTTTTCTGGGCTACCACTTTTTACGTTAAATTCCATTGTTACTCCTGGTTGTGAGTCATATACGTTATTAATTGGGGCTAAAAAAATAAAATCTAGTCTTCGCTACGTAACTTATGTAGAGATAATCTTAATTTTAGCTGATTTTTTCTGACTCTTACTGTGTAATTGAACTTTATATGTTTAAGGGCTACTAATGCAACAATATATCGTGCACTTAGGTAGGATAATTAATTTTGTTAGCTTATAATAACGACTTATTTACCAGATAAAACTGGGTAAAATAGCTACTTTATTATCAAATTATCACTATTGTAGTGAAATTCTATGTTTAACAGGGGCGAGCATTGCTTATTTTTCGTTATTTGACCGCTGAGGTTTTAAAATCGCAGGTCGCCGTATTTTTAACTTTAATGACCATTTTTGTGTCACAAAAGTTTGTGGTTATTTTAGGAGATGCTTCTGAAGGGAGCATTCCTGCCAAGTTAGTATTATCGATGATTGCGCTTAAACTGCCGCAATTAGCTTCGCTGATCCTGCCATTGAGTATATTTTTGGGCATTATTTTAGCCTACAGCCGTATTTACGCCGACAGCGAAATGACCGTTCTTAAAGCCTGTGGGGTGAGTGAATGGTATGTGGTACGCGTTACTTTAATTTCGAGTGTGGGTTTGGCTATATTAGCCGCCTCTCTCACCATGTACCTTGCGCCGTGGGCGAGTGAGCAAGAGTACCAATTAAAAGAGCAAGCTAAAGCCGATGCGGGTTTATCTGCGTTAAGGGCTGGGCGGTTTCAACAAACCGGTAATGAAAAAGCCGTGGTGTTTATTCATAACATTGAAAACGGTGGTAAAGAGCTAAACAAAGTATTTGTAGCGCAGCTGCCGGATACCGAAAAAGATGACCTTGCACGTTTAGTGTATGCCGAACAAGGTGTGGTGGTAGAGGCAATAAACGGCGAGCAACAATTAGTGCTAACCGATGGCAAACGCTACGAAACCGATGGCAAAACACCGGCTCTTAATTTAACGCAGTTTGATGGCTACAGCGTACAAATACGCGAGCAAGAAATAGAGCATCAGCGCCGTAAATTAGAAGCAATACCTACTAATCAACTATTGCCACTCAATACCTCTGAATCTATAGCCCAGTGGCAGTGGCGTATTGCAATACCGCTTTCTATTCCGTTACTAACGTTAATAGCAGTACCGCTAAGTGTGGTTAATCCGCGCCAAGGTAAGTTTGCTAAATTAGTGCCAGCCATTAGCTTGTACTTAGGTTATTTTATCTTACTCAATGCTGCAAAATTTGCCGTAGAAGATGGCAAAATACCGCCTTCAATTGGTTTGTGGTGGATTCACTTGAGCGCTTTATTTATAGGTAGTTTATTAATTATAAAAGGTCGCCCATTGGGCGCCTGGCTTAAAGCCGTTGTAACAAAACGGGAGTTAAGCGCATGATGAAAACACTCGATTGGTACTTAGGCCGCAGCATTTTACAAACCACCGGATTTGCTTTATTGGTGCTAGTAGGGATTAGTACATTAATTAAGTTTATTGATCAGCTAAAGTCGGTTGGTCGTGGCAGTTACGATTTAATGACCGCAACGCTTTACACCTTTTACAGTATGCCGGGCGATTTAGTTATATTCTTCCCGATGGCGGCGCTTATTGGTGGCTTAACAGGCTTAGGTGCATTGGCTTCAAACAGTGAGCTGGTGGTAATGCAAGCTGCGGGTATGTCGCGCTTGCAAATTATAGGCTCGGTAATGAAAACCGCCGTGTTTATGGCTGTGTGTATGATGGCTCTTGGTGAGTGGGGCGCACCAGAGGCGCAACAACACGCCAAAGAAATGCGTAATCAGGCAATTTATGGCGGCGATGTATTCAATGCACAAAAAGGCGTATGGGCTAAAGATGGCAACAACTTTATTAATATTGAAGATGTAGATCAAAACGGCCGTTTAAACGGTGTGCACATGTATCAATTTGATAAGTCACTTGATTTAACTCAAATAACCAAAGCTAAAGTGGCCATTGGTCGTGATGAAGGTTGGCTATTACGCGATGTAAACAAGGTCCATATTAGTGATGAGCAAATAAGCAGTGAACACATTGATGAAGAGTTTTACCCTTCGCAATTAACGGGCGAAAAGCTTGGTGTTGTATCGGTAAAGCCTGAGTCGCTTTCCTTTACTGGGCTTTGGTCATACTTAGGGTATTTACAGCAAAATGAGCAAGATACCAGCACCTATGAGCTGGCCTTGTGGCGTAAGCTAATGCAGCCTGTGTCTGTTGCCGTAATGCTACTGGTTGCACTGTCGTTTATATTTGGCCCGTTACGTACCGTTACTATGGGTGCGCGTATCATTATGGGTGTAGTAACGGGAATTGTATTTCACTTAATAAATGAGATATTTGGCCCTGTGGTAATGGTTTATCAAATACCCGCTATTATAGGCGCGGTACTGCCAAGTATACTATTTATAGGCTTTGCTACGTACATGATGAATAAGCGGGTATAGCCGTTATAAGCGCTTATTTGATACTAAAAAAGGTGACCTATGGTCACCTTTTTTGTTTTTATAACGCGTTATTCAAAACTATTACCAATCAGCTTAATTAAGTGATCAATTTTGAGGCTGGAAAAACCTATTGATAGTTAGGCAAAAAAATCGCTATTTAGTTGCTCTCGGAAATTGCTCCTGCATTGCTCTACCTTCTGCATCCATGCAGTCGTAAATGAGAATTTTTTACGCAGGTAGCGACAAGTTAGCCCCGCAAAATAATTAAGTATTATTGCGCATTGGTATAAATAGGTATTAATCTAGCTCGCGGTAAATACGTTTGTTTTCTTCTTTTGTAAGAGTAATTACCTCAGTTTTTGAGACATAGTCTTGCAGCGCTTTTTTGTTTTTAAAATCAATTAATACCACAAGATTACCTAAACCAAGCAGGGCACTTAGGCTGCGAACAATAGACTGCGGCCAACTAATTAAGTTTCCTTCACTAGTTTGTACTTTTAAACGCCATGCGCGCATGCCAATAGTTTGCCCGCTTTTAGTCCAAAAATAGCCAAAAAATACTAAAGTAACAATAACAAGTAAGGCACTTCGAATACTCGACAGCAGCAGTGACTCTTGAATAAGTGCCGATACATCTTCTGCACCATTTAAACTAATAACATCAAGTGAAATAAGCCCTTGTACGGCAAACAAATAGAGCACAACCGTTAACATAGCAAACGCAATAATAGCTAACGTATCATAAACTAACGACGCAAAACGACGCCAAAAACCAGCTCGTGGAAACTCACCCGACATAAATACACTCTCACTGTTAATATGCGCGCTAGTTTAGCAAAAAAGCTCGCAAATACTAAGCGCTATAGTTCAGTGATATACCTTGGCGTTATTATTAGCTGTATTTAATACTTCAACCAGTAAACGACATTTTGCACAGGCTGTCTAAATGTTAAGCGGTTGATCAGGCTAATGTCATAAAACGCTTGCTGCCACCCCTATTGTTTGTATAATGCTTGGCATAGAGACGAAGGCACATAAATAATCCTGAGCTCTAAAGTGGTTTTTCTTTATCTTCTCGTGTTTAGAAGGTTAAAGAAAAATGACGCCAGCGTGATGAAATTGGTATACATGGGGGATTCAAAATCCCCTGCCGAAAGGCGTGCCGGTTCGAGCCCGGCCGCTGGTACCACTTTTTATGACCCTAACCAAATTGGTTAGGGTTTTTTTATGCCTGAAATTTGTGTTGGGACGGACTCGAGCGCCACTCAGAGTGGCGCTAATATCAGTTATAGTCCGCCTGCGGGTACCACTTTTTACAGCCTCTGCTAGTTTTAGTAGAGGTTTTTTTATGCCTGAAGTTTGTGTCGGGGCGGACTCGAGGCCACTCAGACTGGCGCTAATATCAGTTACAGTCCGTCCGCTGGTACCACTTTTTATGACCCTAACCAAATTGGTTAGGGTTTTTTTATGCCTGAAGTTTGTGTTGGGACGGACTCGTGGCCACTCAGAGTGGCGCTAATATCAGTTACAGTCCTCCCGCCGGGTGAGAGTGAACCGAAACGAAGTTTCGCAGTTACTCGAAGTGAGTTAATGGATTAGCGATGGATACTGCTTCAGGATGAATTAATTACTCTTACTTCATTAAAATGGGCTTATATGAGCTTTACTTAGCACTGCGCACGCTTATTTATTCTCTAAAAACGCGATGAACTCTCCAGCCGATACATACCAAATATCATCTTTATTTGAGATTGTCTGAACGAGCTTTTCGGCGTAATCCCAGTTATTATTTACTGTGTTTTTATCAAATTCCCACGAATGACCCCAAATCATCATTACAGTGGGCTTATTGCTTTTAAGCACAATATATTGCTCTATTAATGGCATTGCTTTTGAGTGGTGAACGGTTGGGTTCCATGCCATGTAGTTGGTAGGGAGCTCAAAATTAAGGGTGTCGTTTACTGTTCGGGCATTAGTAAAGCCCGCTTGTTTTACTAATTTCATAGCGGCTTTATCGTAAGAACCTAAAGGGTATGCAAAAGAGTGTAAGGGGCTGCCTTTTATGGGCGATAAAATGTGCTTATCGCGAGCTAATTGTAATTTTAACTCAGCAGTATCTAAGCCCGCAAAGCCCGGATGTGAGTAACTGTGGCTTGCTATTTCATGGCCTTTATAAAGTGTTTTTACTTCACTTTGTTTTATATATTCGCCTTCTTTACCGGTAAAGGCTTTCATCCACGGTAGCTTTTTAGCAAATAAACCTGAGTTTAAGTTAAATGTGCCAACAACCTGGTACTTATTAAATAGTTCCACGAGCTTTCTGTCTTGTATAACGCCATCATCATAGCTAAAAATAACAGCTTTAGTCGCGCCGGTAGGGTAGCTTTTTAAAGGTGCTTTACTGGCTTCACACGTAAAGCTTGCCGCCATTAATATAGCAATTAATAAACTCTTCATTTTAAGGTTTTCATTATTGGTGCAAGCTGTTTAGCCCAAAGGTTATAGCCTGTCTTGTTTAAATGGGTGCCATCGGTAGTGAGCGTTTCATTAAGCATGCCTGGAGGGCCTAAAAATGCGGGATGCAAGTCTATATAGGTAAAATTTGCGTGCTCAATTGCTTTAATTTGTTGGTTAACCGTTTGCGCCATTTGCGTTATAAAATCGCGATGATCGGGCAAAATACTTTGTACATAAATTTGTGTGTTTGGGAGTGAGTCATTGAGCTGAGTCACTATTTTTTCGATATTTTCACTCACCGACGCTAAGTTTTTAACTTGCTTTATATAATGGTAATTAAAAATATCGTTTACACCAATTTTTAAAAATATAGCTTTAGGTGGGGCTGCTTTTAATTCGTTTAAACGCGCTAAAACACCGTAGGTCATATCGCCACTAATACCGCGGTTTCTTACGCGTAGGTCGTTAAATCGAATGCTCCAATTTAGCCCTTGCTCTGTAATGCTATCGCCAATAAGTACAATATCGCCTTTGCGTAAAGGTTGTAGCTTAAAATGGGCTATACGCTCAGCATAGTGGTTTTTTAGCCATTGCGATTGAAAAGGAACTGCCTTTTCGGCATTAGCTTTAAAGCTTATTAATACAGCACCTATAATTAATGTGCCAAGTAGAAAAGTGATGTGTTGGAGTGTGTAATTACTTGGTTTATAACTCATAAAAACCTGCGCTTATAGACATACTAACTTAGCAATGTATCTATAAACGCCGGTTTTTGATACGTGTTGCATTCGTATTCAGGCTTTGTTTTTAACCACCCTTTTTACTAAGCCTAAGAGTTTAGCAATCCCTAAAGTAAGTAGCATAGGTACGCCTATTAAAATAAGCTCTTTTACAAAGGGTAAAATGTACATCAAAATAGGGGCTATTTTCGGCTTTTCACCCTCAGCGGCACCGTGGGAGTATCCCTGCTGATTTATTTGTGCGGCCCAGTCGGTGAGCTCTAAACTAACCAGTAAAAGGCTCACTAAAACAGATACAACTAACACAATGCTGGTGCGGGTTTTCCACTGTTGTTTTAGGTGCTTCATTATTTAGCCTCTTTGGCAAACATGCGTTTAGTCAGTTTTACTATCCAAGAAAAATTAAGCGCTAAATGCACACCTAGCATGGGCATAATAAAGGTGGCTGAATCGTGATGTATTTTTGACCAAAAGTCTTGAATGTTTAAACTAATATTAAGTGCGGGTAGTAGAGCCACCGACACTAAAAAGCCACTCACAAATACTAATAACATCATTATATAAAGTAGGTAATCCCACACTATATTAAAGCGCTCGCGTGCTGTTATATTGGCAAATAAACGGCTAAAGCTGCGTGTTACCCAATCCCAGTGCAGTAGTAAGTGAATAACAAAAGGGATAATAAAAAATAGGCTAAACCATTCGTGTAAAGGGATGCCAGTGGCTTGAGGTGCACTTACTAGCATAAAGCTAATAAGCAGTAAGGTGTCCATTACATAACGGAACTTTTGTAAGTTTTGTTTCCAATCAGACATTATTGACCCTGAAATAATTTATTTATAATACCAATCCACATAATTAAGTGAACTATTTTGAGGATGGAAAAACGTGTTGATAGCAAGGCAAAAAATTCGCTATTTAGTTGTTCTCGGCAATTGCTCCTGCATTGCTCTATCTTCTGCATCCATGCAGTCGTAAATGAGATTTTTTTTAACGCAGATAGCAACACGTTTAGCCCCTAAAAATGATTAAGTATTATTGCGGATTGGTATGATTGACGCTATTTAAGGTACGCCCCCCTTAAACAGCAAAAGGCTCAATAAAATATTGAGCCTTAAATCATGCGCAAATTATTAAATTAAAAAACGTAAGACGCGCTTAATTTAACATTACGACCCGCTTCGTAATCTTGCACTGTGTCGCTTGAGTATGAAGCGTGAGAGTAATAAGTTTTATCAAAAATATTCTCAACACCTAAGGTCATGCTTAGTGCTTCAAGCTGGCTTGGTAGCCACTGCATGCTGATGTTATGAACCTGATAACCCACTTTATGAATATCAGCACCGCTTGATACCGAGTCATCAGTTCTGTTAACTAGGCTGGTCCAGTTAAATTTCAAGTCGTATTTTGGTACTTCGTAGCCAAGGTTTAGTGAAATGCTATCACCTACTTCATAACGCAGTTGCTCGCCAGTCTCTAGTTGTTCAGAGTCTGACTTAGAGTAACTTAAACGTGCACTAAATAGCGCTTTACGCAGTGAAAGCGTTGATTCAAAACCATCTATATCGTAATCACCCGAGTTTTCATAGGTACCAATTGGGCGACCTTTACCAATTGCCCAGTTGTCTATGTAATCTTCAATACGGGTTTTAAACAGGTTTAATGAAAAACCAAATGAGTCTAAGCCCATAATATTTTGATCTTTAAAGGCAAAACCAATGGCGTTATTAACACCGGTTTCTGCTTTTAGGTCTTTATCAAAGTTAGTGCTGTAATCAACGTAGCTTTCACGCAGGCCAGGGCCTTGAAAAAGCTCGGTAGAGCTTGCGTTAACACTCCAGTTATCGTTAATTAGGTATTTAGCCGCTAAACCAAACGTTAACTCGTTCCACGATTTATCTAACGAATCGTTAGTACCGGCTGAGTACATATCTACTTTAAAGTAGTTGTAACGCACGCCAGGGGTTACAAATAACTGATCGGTTACAGCGATTTCGTCTTCAATATAAATAGCGTGAGAGTCGGCAGTGTCTTTATTGGTTTGTACGTGGTTTTCGATACGTTTTGATACTTGCTCATACCCTTCGCCGCCGTAGCGTAATGTATGGTTAAATCCAGCAAGTGCAATTTTAGATGTTGCAAGGGCAGTGTAGCCAGTATGCTCAGAGTTACCCTCAGTTCCTAGTGCAATATAGCTTAGTTCGTTGCGATAAACGCTAGCGCGTAGGGTAATGGCATCACCTTTATCTAACTCGTAGGCAAGTGAAGTGCTGGTACGTGTGTAGTCAATATCTTCTGTTTGCGCGTCTGAATCTTCAGCAAAGCCAGCACCAAAGTTGGTTTTTACGTAGTAATCACCTTCATCGTTATATCTGTCGTATGAGAACACTAAACGGTTACTCTCGTTTACATCCCAGCCGAGCTTGAAGATGCCATCTACCGTGCGACCTTCGTTACCTGTAACTTCTTTACCATTGCCGTTTTCAAAGTTATTTCTGTAGGTGTAGTAGGCAAGGGCGTCTATGTTGTCGGTTAGCTGACCATATACCGCAGCAGAGCCACCTGCGTAATCATTAGTACCTAAGTTTGTGTATAAGCGTGCGCCAAAATCTTCACCAGGCTCTAGTAAGTCTTTAGCGTCTTTGGTTTCAAAGGCTACACCACCAGAAAGGCCGCCAGTCAGCACCGAGTTAGTCCCTACTTTTATATCTACTGCTTTTAAAATGTCAGCATTAATAAGTAAGTTTCCTGAGTGGTGGAACATATTATTGTTTTGGCTAATACCATCAACAGTAATGTTGAGGTCTAAATCGTCAACACCACGAATATTAATACCTTGTACAATAGAGTGCGAGCCACCTACGTCAATACCAGCTTGGTCACGGAGTAAATCACTTAAATGGTTGGCTTGTTTTCTTTCAATATCGTCTTGTAGTAGCGAGTCATTAGTAATTATTGTGCCCCATACTTCAATGGTTTCAGAGGTATCGGGAGCTTGCTCTGCTAAGCTTATGAATGACATACCAGTACACAAAGTACCAATAACAACGTTAAGCGCGTGCTTATTAAATGGGAGCGTGTTTTTCATGGTGAGTATGTTTATCTAATTTTAATATTATTAAGAATGATTCGTATTAAAACGTTCACTGCCTTAAATGGCAATTTAAAATACATACCCTACATGAATAACAGTTATTTAAACTTCAAATACTTTATTTTTTACAAGCTCTCTAAACCATTGACATACAGGGTCATTATGGTGGCGTTGATGCCAGTATAAAGCCACTTGTGCATACTCTGAGCTAAGCTCTTGGGGCGGGGTTCTGGCAACTACGTCATGCTGTTGGCACACATCTGCAGCAAAATGATTGGGCACATAAAATATTAAATCAGTGTTTTCAGCAATGCTGCCAATACTGTAAAAGTTTTTTAAGCGTATTGGCGTCGCTATATTATCAATGCCTAGCGCGGCAAAGTTTTGTGCAATAGTTAATGCTTTTTCACCCTGAATTGATATTTGCCCAAAATTACAATCACGCAATAAATCAACGCTTAATTCTTGTTTAGCCAGCCTGTGGGAGCGAGCCATTACTAATTTAAACTCGCGCTCAAACAACGGCTGTTGATATAACTTACCCTCTGAATTAGCGGGCTTGTGGCCAGTAATCACAAAGTGCGTATCGCCTTTAAGCAAATCAGAAAACTGCGGCTTAGGCAGGGTGTCTATTTCAAGGGTGATATCAGGCGCTTGCTCGCGAACATCTTTAATTATTGTTTTTATAAATAAATGCATTTGCGGCGGTAGGCCAAACAGTTTAATGGTGGCTGTGCTGGTTTTAGGGTCGAAGGTTTGCTTATTAACCAGTGTTTCTACCATATTTAAAATAGAATTTAGGTCTTGCTGAATTGATTGCGCTTTTGGTGTTAGCTCATACCCTCCGGCCATTCTTATTAATAATTGATCGTCAAACAAGGAGCGTAATTTACTTAACGAGCGGCTTATAGAAGGTTGGCTCATGCCTAAAGTTAAGGCGGTATTGCTAATATGTTTTTCGTTTAAAAGCTGCTTTAAAATAATAAGAAGGTTTAGATCGAGCTGATTTAAATTCATAGTTAGGTTTGCAAGTTATCAGTATTTCAAGCCATTATCCTAGCACTTAATTAGTTAGGTAGGTAAAGATGTTTATTTTTCAGGTGCTGAAATAGGCTTAATTGTTTTAATATGATCTAAAAAATTTTAATTGCCTTATAAACACGGTTGTCGCTAACGCAAAGCGTTGGAGTTATAGGCTTGATGGTAAGAATACCATTGTAAAAGTATCAGGTAGTTTAGAGGTTAACGACTCGCAAAGTTTAAAAGCGTTTGCTTTAGCAAGCCAAGGTGTAGCGCAATTACCTAATTTTTACGTTAACCAAGCACTTAAAAGCGGTGAGCTGGTAGAGGTGCTAAGTGAATACGCGCCAAGCCCACTGCCTATTAATTTACTTTATCCGTCTCAACGTTTGTTAAGCCCAACTGTTAAAGCTTTAGTAGATTATTTAGTAAACTACTTATTTCAATATAAAAGTAATTGGTAAGCTAGTTTCTAAACCAGTTAGTGGTAAATTTAATAAAATAGCTAATACGTGCTGATTCGTTAATTAGCTGAGGGTGAATTAAATACACATCAGATTGCGGATACTGTAACTGCGTTAATAGCGGCTTCAAAGTGTGCGCGTTAATTTCTAAATCTACTAAATACTCCGGGGTGTATATAATTCCTTGACCTTGCAATGCAAGGCTTTTAAGCATGTGGTTATCGTTAATGCTTAGTTTTCCTTCAAGCTCAATGGCCCTATCGGAAAAATGCCACAGGCTAAATTGCGTGCTGGTTAAACAGCTATGCTTTAATAAATCTTCAACGTCGCTTGGCTCACCATTTTTAGCAATATAACTAGGCGAGGCACAGCACACCTGTTTATAACTAAAAAGCTTTTTGGCAATCATGTTTTGGGGCGGATTAAGGGTTGATCTAAATGCAATATCGTAATTGCTTTGAATCAAATTGTGAGGGGTGTAGCTGCAGTCTATATTAAATTTAACATCAGGGTACTCTTGGTTAAATTGCTCGCAAATAGTTAGCAGGTATCTATTGGTAAATTGGCTCGGCGCGGTAATTCTAATGTTGCCGGCAATAGCCTCGTGTTCATGGGCTAAGGTTCGTTCAAGCTCTAATAATGTGCTTTTAATATTTCCCATACAACTAAGCACATGCTTTCCCTGCGGGGTGAGCTTTACACTGCGGGTTGTGCGAATAAGTAGGGCTCTTTGGTATTCTTTTTCGAGCGCTTTTATTTGCTCAGACAAATACCCTCGGGAGATCCCAAGCGCTAAAGCTGCCTTTGAAAAGCTTAAGTGTTTGGCTACTTCGTTAAACAAAAATAACCGTTCAAATTTTTTATGTTCTCTCTGCATTTAAATGAGCACTGTGTTTTTATTGTTTGTTATAGCAAATAATGAGTTTTATTTTTAGTATTTAGTTGAATAATTTAATCGGTAAACTACAAGTCACTCTTTTTTAATACCGATAACTCATGACCAATAAAACTATTTCTCAATTTATACCCAATGCTAGCGAACTTATTTATGGCTGTATGGGCTTGGGTGGTGGCTGGAATAACAACCCAATAACCAAAGCCGATATAAACCAAGCACATACAGTAGTAGAGGCAGCGCTTGAAAATAACATTAATTACTTTGACCATGCTGATATTTATACTTTTGGTAAAGCAGAGCAGGTATTTGGTGAAGTTTTAAAAACGCGCACCGACCGTGATAAGTTAATTATTCAATCTAAATGCGGTATTCGCTTTGAAGATGAGCATGGCCCAAAGCGTTATGACCTTTCAGGACAGTGGATAGAGCAAAGTGTAAATAAAAGTTTAGCGCAGCTAAAAACAGACTACTTAGATGTACTTATTCTGCACAGACCCGACCCACTCATGTGCCCTCAGGAAATTGCTAGCACTTATAAAAAACTAAAAAGCCAAGGCAAGGTACGTTTTTTAGGGGTGTCTAATATGCAGCAACATCAAATAAAAGCCATTCAACAAGCCCTGTCAGAGCCACTTATTTTGAATCAAGTAGAAATGAGCTTATTAAAAAATGACTGGGTTGAAGAGGGCATATATGCTGGTAACGCGCAAGGCGCAAATATTAACTTTACGCCGGGCTTAATCGAGTTTTGCCAGCACGAAAATATACAGCTGCAGGCGTGGGGAAGTTTATGCCAAGGGTTGTTTTCGGGTGCTGATATAACCGGCGCTGAAACCCGTATTAAAAACACGTACCAATTAGTACAAAGCTTAGCTGCGCAGTACGAAACCAGTGCAGAAGCCATTGTACTGGCATGGTTAAACAGGCACCCTGCAAACATTCAATCTGTTATAGGGACTACTAACACTGCGCGTATTAAAGCGTGTGCACAAGTAAACAAAATGCAATTAACGGCCGCTCATTGGTATGCACTTTACGAAAGTGTAAAAGGTTGCGAGCTGCCATAGTTTAGTAAAGGAGCACTAAAATGATAAAAAACACACTAACAACATTTTTACTAAGCACTGTAGTGGCATTAACGGCCTGTAAAAGTAATCAGCCACCAGCGGCCGGTAACGCAAACACTGCAAGCACTGATAATTATTTACAGCGCGATGTACGCGACGATATATTTTATTTTGTATTACCTGATCGTTTTAATAATGGCGATCCGCAAAACGATAATGGCAGCAATGAGCATGCTATTTCGGCTGGTGGGTTAAATTTAACAACCACCAGTGGTTTTCATGGTGGAGATATAAAAGGCATTGAACAAAAGCTCGACTACTTAGAAGCGCTAGGGGTTACAGCAATTTGGATGACGCCTTTATTACGCAACCAAGCGATTCAATCAGATGGTGTTGCGCACCATGGTTATTGGATTGTCGATTTTAGCGAAATAGACCCGCACTTTGGTGGGAATGCTTCTTTAAAAAAGCTAATTGATGCAGCTCATAAAAAAGGCATTAAAGTATTTTTTGACATTATTACTAACCACACAGCCGATATTATTCGTTACGACGAATGCCACATGCCAAACGGTCAATTTAAAGCAGGTTTAACGCATTGTGAGTATAAAGCGCTAAATAACCCTAAGCCGTATAGCCCATTTATTCCTGAGCACTTAAAAAATGTTAAGTACCCACAGTGGCTAAACAATGTCGATTATTATCACAACCAAGGCGACAGCACCTTTAGTGGTGAAAGCTCACTTAATGGTGATTTTAACGGCCTAGACGATTTAAAAACAGAGCATCCGCAGGTGGTGAGCGGCATGGTCGATATTTATCAAAATTTAATAAAAGAGTTTAAGCCCGACGGCTTCAGAATCGATACTGTACGCCATGTTAATCTCGAGTTTTGGCAAACATTTACACCCGCTATTATTGATTACGCTAAAGCGCAAGGGATTCCAAATTTTCATGTGTTTGGTGAGGTGTACGACCCTAATCCTAAAAACCTAAGTGTATTTACTACAGAAGGTAAAATTCCATCGGTGCTTGATTTTGCATTTCAAAAAATAGCGGCCGATGTGTTTTTTAAAGGACAGAACCCAAGCGCCATTAGCGAGCTATTTGCACAAGACTCACTATACCAAGATGAAGACAGCCAAGCCGATTTACTTATGACCTTTTTAGGGAACCACGACATGGGCAGACCTGGCTTATTTATAAACCAAACATTTGATCACGAAAGTGATGAGCTTAAATTAAAGCGCAGCCAATTAGCGCATGCATTTATGTTTTTATCTCGCGGTATACCGGTTATTTATTATGGCGATGAACAAGGTTTTACAGGCGATGGCCACGATATTGATGCACGCGAAGATATGTTTGCATCAAATGTTGCAAGCTATAACGACAATAACCTTATAGGCACCACGCAAACAACGGCCGATAATAACTTTAACCAGCAGCACCCATTATTTAAAACTATTGCGCAATTAAGTAAGTTACGAAAAAATCACGAAGGGCTTCGCCGCGGTGAATACAACGACTTATTTTTTGCTAAAAACACTGGCATGTTTGCGTTTTCACGCACAGTAAAAGGTGCAGAGCAGGCGTATATTATTGTGTTTAATAGCGAAAAAACGCCACAAACAATAGAGTTTAATAGCCCGTATAAACACTTTTCGCCGCTTGTAGCTGCCGAGCAACTTGAGCAACAAAATGGCAAGTTAACGGTCACTTTAAAAGGGCTAAGCTATAGTGTGTATATTGCTAAATAATTAAGGGTTTAGGTTAAGTAAAAGCCAGCTGCTAAGCTGGCTTTTTTATGCCTTAAAGGTTATTGCTTTAAATCTATGGTGTATAGCGCAAAACCATTTTCATCTGTTTTAAGTGGTGAGGTAGGCGCAACAGCAGGGAGTGCTTGTGCAATAGTAGCTACCTCATCAAGCGGTGATGTTCTAAACACAACGTTTAGCTCTGTGCTGGTGGTCACGGTGCTAAAGCGCCAGTTATTATCGGCCGAAGGGTCAATACTGCCTGTGCTACTTTTAGCGGCTTCGCTAATAATGTAACTACGCAGCACACCGCGGTTTTCATCTGGGCCTTCAAATGTTTCACGGCTAGTACCGTCAATCGCGGGGAAGTTACCGCCGCCCGATGCACGATAGTTATTAGTTACAATTAAAAACTCTGCCTCTAAATCTATCGCTTCACCTTGGTATTGCAAGTTAGTAATGCGCGAATTGTTTTCACTTATTAATACGCCATCGTTGTCATATCGTTTTGGCTGAGTGACGTCAATTTCAAAGGTAACGCCGTCAATAATGTCAAAGTTAAAAGTGGGAAAAGTGGTATCGAGTAGGTTTTGCTCAGCGCTGCTGTTTACATCAATTTGATTAAACTGACCTGCAGAGCGTTCAAGCCACTCTTTAACATCGCTACCTGTTACTTTTACCATACGAATAGTGTTTGGAAACACATACAAACTAACGGTATCTAGTAAAGTAATATCGCCTGCTTTTACATTGGTGTAATCTTCAATACCATTGCGGCCAGCTCTAAAAGGGGCTGCTGCCGAAAGCACGGGTAAGCCATCAAGCTCAGTGCCTTGAATAAACGCTTTACCCCACGCTATTTGTGCATCTGATACTATTTGAATTGACGGATCGTCTTGCACCAAAGCAAAAAAGCTATAAATTGGGTTTGAAATTTCAGCAAATGGTTCGCTCACCCAATCAATCGTTGCTTGGTGTTCAAGCTCAATTGCGGCAGCTACATCGGTATCTACAGCAGCTAAATCAACAAAGTCGCCGTTTTCATCTGTACCACTAATAGCGCGGGTTTCTACTTTTGAGCTGGTTACTTCCCAGCCGCCTTCATCGTTTGGCTCAACAATTAAATCAATAACCCCTAAGTTATTGCCAAAAAAGCCAGGCATAACAGCCGGTACGCCATTAAGTTTACCGTTTACGTTATCAATACCTGCCGATTCATAGCCATCGTACGACGAATCACCCGGAAACAAACGGTGGTTATGACCAAACAATATGGCGTCTACGTCATCTACTTTAGACAGGTAAAGGGCCGTATTTTCAGCGAGGTCTTCTTGGGCGCTGGCTGTTAACCCAGAGTGCGGAATGGCAATGATAATATCGGCGCCTTGTGCTTTCATTTGTGGAATGAACTTTTCAGCAGTAGCAACAATATCTTTAGCAATGACCTTACCTTGTAAGTGCGCGCTATCCCATTGCATAATTTGCGGTGGGGTAAGGCCTAAGTAACCAATTTTAATTGTTTGTTCGTTGCCGTTTATATCAAATACGGTTTTATCTTGAAGGTAGTACGGGGTGTAGCGGTTTTCATCGTTGCTGTCGTCATCATCACCATCATCAACGTATACATTGGCATTAATATACGGGAAGTCGGCACCACTTAATGTGGCATCTAAAAACTCTAAGCCAAAATTAAATTCATGGTTTCCTAAGTTAGCAACATCGTAATCAAGCAAGTTCATTGCTTTAAAGGCTACATGGGTTGCGCCATTTAAAATATCGTCTTTACGTACAATCGCTTCGTAATCGCCAAGCGGGCTGTTTTGAATCAAATCACCATTATCAACAAGTACACTGTTTTGCACTTCATTGCGGGCTTCTTTTATAAGGGTAGCGGTATTAACAAACCCTAAGGTTTCTGATGGGGCTTGTGCAAAGTAATCGTAGTTAGATAAATACATGTGTATGTCGGTTGTTTCCATCACGCGCAAAGTAACCGGTGCAGGCTCTGGTGTTTCTACAACGACAGGGTCGTTATTATCGTCATCATCAATGTCGCAGCCACTCAATGCGAGTGCAATAGTCAGTGCCAATGTTGATTTTAAAACGTGCTTTTTAGCGATTCGATTTTTCATAGTCATTCCGTGTAATTTAAAAAGAGTACAGTAAAAAAGATTTATTAAAGTATGATGAATTAAAATGTGAATCCAGATTTACATTTTTGGGTGGTGCATTTATAGTAATGTCTTCTACCAAGATGAGCACACACTATGAGTATATCTATGTACGCATTTAAAAAAATTAAAAAATCTTTATTATTAATTGCTTGCGCTTTAACTAGCTTTACAAGTTATGCAGTTGATGAGCAATTTGTACGTTATCAAGCGGGGCGTTATGCAATTAAAAATATCACGTTAATCGATGGCACCGGCAAACCGGCACAAACTAATCAAACGGTTGTAATAAATAAAAATAAAATTGTGAATATAGGCGCCACAGCAGAAGTAGGCGTCGCTAAAGGTGTGAATATTATTGACGGTAGTGGAAAAACATTAATTCCGGGATTGGTGATGATGCATGAGCACATGTTTTATCCTACCGGTAAAGCACATTACACCGAAATGCTCTACAGCTTTCCTCGCCTATATTTAGCAGGCGGTGCAACCACAATTCGTACTGCAGGCACCACTGCACCATATGCTGATTTAAAATTAAGAGATGATATAAACGCAGGTAAAAGTTTAGGCCCAGATATAGATGTAACGGCGCCGTATTTAAATGGCCCCGGTTTACCTATTTTAAAAATAAAGTCGCTACGCGATGCAGACGATGCTAAAAAAATGATGGACTACTGGGGCTTAGAGGGGGTTACCTCATATAAAGCGTATATGCATATTAATCAAAATGAGCTTGATGTTGTTATTAAAAAAGCGCACGAGCAAAATAACAAAGTAACGGCTCATTTATGTTCAGTTACATACCGCGAAGCAGCCGCTTTAGGTATTGATAACCTAGAACATGGCTTTTTTGCCGCCACCGACTTTGTTAAAAACAAACAAAAAGATGTATGCCCAAGTAATAAAGACGTACAGCAATCGTTTGTTGAGTTAGATATAAACTCGCCAGAAGTAACGAGTCTAATAAATTACTTAGTGGCTAAAAATGTAGTACTTACCTCTACACTTACTGTATTTGAAACCTTTACTAAAGGTCGCCCTAAAGCCTACCCAAAAGCACTTGATGCATTAATACCGCAAGTACGTGATCAGTACGAGTCGCGCTTTGAAAAAATAGCAAAGCAGAGCGAATCTAGTTGGCCTTTAGTATTTAAAAAAATGATGCAGCTAGAAAAAATGTTTGTAGCCGCTGGTGGTAAATTAATGGTGGGCACCGACCCAACAGGTTATGGCGGCGTTATTGCTGGCTTTTCCAACCAGCGTGCAATTGAATTACTCGTAGAGGCTGGGTTTATGCAGCCACAAGCAATAAAAATAGCTACGTTAAATGCAGCGCAGTATTTAAATAAGCAAAATACAATAGGTAGTATTGAAGTAGGTAAACATGCCGACTTGGCTATTGTTAATGGCGACTTTACTAAAGATGCGTCGGCTATCCGTAATATGGAAACTGTATTTAAAAATGGTGTAGGCTATAACTCAACAGCACTTTTCGATAACACTAAATCGGTTGTTGGGCTTCATTAAAATAATAAAGGAAATCAGGATGAAAAAATCATTACTCTCAGTGGCATTAGGTTTTGCTGCACTTGGTGCGTTTAACGCGCAGGCAAACCTTGATCAACACGTTAAAAATGTAGAGCAGCAGGTAATTGAATGGCGACGCGACTTTCACCAAAACCCTGAGCTTGGTAACCGCGAAACGCGTACCGCAGGCATTGTGGCTAAACATTTAAAGTCGTTAGGTATGCAAGTACAAACCGATATTGCTTACACAGGTGTTGTTGGTATTTTAAAAGGCGCAAAGCCTGGCCCTACAGTAATGCTACGCGCCGATATGGATGCACTACCGGTAACAGAAAAAACAGATGTGCCATTTAAATCAACCAAAACCACAAATTTCCGTGGCGTTGATGTAGGCATAATGCACGCTTGTGGCCACGACACGCACGTAGCTATGTTAATGGGCGCAGCCGAAGTATTAGCAAATATGAAAGATGAATTGCATGGCAACATCATGTTTGTGTTTCAGCCTGCTGAAGAGGGCGCACCTTTAGGCGAAGAGGGCGGTGCAGAGTTAATGCTTAAAGAAGGTATATTTAAAAAATATAAACCTGACGTAGCATTTGGCCTGCATATTACATCGAGCCTACACACGGGTAAAATTGGCTATCGAAGTGGGCCGTTTATGGCCAGTGCCGATCGCTTTGAAATAACCGTACACGGTCGCCAAGCACATGGCTCAGCACCGTGGACAGGCGTTGACCCTATTGCTGCCGCTGCGCAAATTGTAACGGGCGTTAACCATATTGTTAGCCGCCAAGTAAATATAACCAAAGAGCCTGCTATTGTGTCGTTTGGTAAAATTGCCGGTGGTGTGTGTAATAATATTATTCCTGAAGAAGTTGAAATGGTTGGTACTATTCGTAATTTTGATATGGATAACCGCGCGCAAATCTTTGAAAATATTAAAACAACCGCTACGCATATTGCTAAATCATCGGGGGCAACGGCCGATGTGCATATTCACGAAGGTTACCCGGTAACGGTTAATAACCCTGAACTTACTGCGCAAATGTTACCTAGCCTTGAAAAAGCAGCCGGTAAACAAAACGTGCAAGAAATGGGTAAAATAACCGGCGCAGAAGATTTTTCGTTTTATGCCCTAGAAATACCCAGTGTATTTGTATTTTTAGGTGGAACGCCTGCAGAACAAGACTTAAAAACGGTAGCAAGTAACCACTCACCTTATTTTTACGCCGATGAGTCATCATTTAAAGTGGGCACAAAAACACTTAGCCAATTAGCGGTAGATTACTTAAATAGCCACAAATAATGCCGTAGTTACCCAGCGAGTAAAGTAATTGCTAGCTGGGTATTGTTGTTTATATTAACAAGCTGCACTATGTGTGCACTTTAACCTAACACGTTTAAATTTATGTCTGATCAACCCTTTTTGGCACCTAAGCAACAACGCAGTCAACAAACCCAAGAAAAACTATTAAAAGCGCTGCATCACAGTTTAAAAAGTAAGTTTTTTGAGCACATAAGTATAAAAGAGCTGGCCGATTACGCCGAGGTGTCGGTAGGTACGTTTTACCGTCGCTTTAAAAATAAAGAGTCGCTGCTGCCCATGTTGTATCAAGACTTTGGTATTGCATTAGATAACTGGGTAAGTGAGCTTGAGGCGCAGCACTATAAAAACTTAGACGATGTAGTTAACACTTTATGCCATAAAACCTATGTGTTTTTATCATCACAGCAGGGGGTATTTAGAACCCTGCATTTAAATTCGCGTTTACACAGCGAGTTATTAGGCAGTGATAAACACATAAACAGACGAGTAATTTATCAGCGTTTAGCGCAATTAATTAGCCAAACAGATACCAAAGTGAGCGAGGCGGCGGCAGGTACGGCAGTATTTTTAATTGTCAGCTCATTGCTTGATAAAGTGCTGTATCACGATTTAACCCCTGCGATAGCCTGTGATTTATCGGCGCAGCAATACGCGCAAGAACTACCTAAAATTATTTTAGCTTATTTAGGTTAAACACCTTTAAACATACTCAAGGAGAGTAAAATGAAAATTACTGGAAGCTGCTATTGTGGTGAAATTAAATACCAAGCTCAGTCGCAAAATAATAACGTACTTGTATGTCATTGTAGCGATTGCCAACGCATGTCGAGTGGGCCATTTAGAGCGGTAATTATGGCTGAGCCAAACTCGGTGGTATTTACTAAAGGCGAGCCAAAAGAGTATGTTAAAACAGCACAAAGTGGCAATAAACGCGCACAAGGTTTTTGTGGTACGTGCGGCACTACACTTTACGCAACGAACGAAGCAAAAGCCGATAGAGTGTACGGCCTGCGCATAGGGGCCGTTGATCAGCGCGATGAATTAACCCCAGCTGCGCAAATTTGGTCACAATCAACGCTTACATGGCTAAACGATTTACACCAAGTGCCGGCTTTTGAAACTACACCTAAATAAACAGGTAGGCTATTAATGAAAACACTGACAAAAACAGCCTTATTAGCAAGTGTACTACTGACGAGTTTTGCCCAGGCACAACCCAGTAATGTCGACTTTTTAAATACAGGCAAAGCTAATCCTAACTTACCATTTTCGCAAATAGTAAAAGCCGGTAATACGCTTTATATGTCGGGGCAAATAGGGATTAACCCTGCAACCGGTAAGTTAGCAGCGGGTGGTTTTGAAGGTGAAGCTAAGCAAACCCTTGAAAACATTAAGCGCACTTTAGAGCAGCATAACTACAGCCTGAGCAATATTGTAAAGTGCACTGTTATGCTTACCAATATTAACGATTTTAAAGCGTTTAACGCTATTTATACGCAATATTTTAGTGCGCCGTATCCTGCACGTAGTGCATTTGCAGTAAACGCGTTAGCCCTTGATTCGTTAGTAGAAGTAGAGTGTATTGGTGCTGTATAACACCAATCGACTTAAATATTTAATCATTCTAACGTGCTAAATAGAGCGCTAACAGCGTTGTAAATTTCTTATGTAGAACAACTGCATGTCGATATTCATGCCTTGTTATCACGCTATTTATCGTCGCTATAAATGCCTAATAACTTAACACGATTGGTGTAAGTAATTTTAGGTTGCGTAATTTTATAAAGATAACGTTGCGCTTTAAATTTGTGTGAAATTTTTTTAACCAAATGACTGTCTATTTATAAGACAGTCATTTGGAGAAAAATATGTGTAGTTCACCGAAAAGTAGCCGAGCAGTTAAAAAGTCAGCCATTAACTTTAATGACGAACTAACCCAAGAGCAGCGTTTGCGTTTTGCTGCAAAAGCTAATTTAGCACAGCTGCGCCGCGAGCAACGTCAAGCCGCTAATAAGCGCTTTGAGCAAAAGCATCGCCCCGCTAAAAAGCCAGCAACGGGCTTGTTTTCATGGTTACAGCAGCTAGTAAGTTAACTATTATTAAGCGTGGTGTTTTTGCCGCTAAACCATCCACATGTAGCACATAACACACCTGCACCTGCACATAACCAAAGCGGCGCACTCCAGCTGCCGGTACTTGTATGTAACGCCCCAGCTACCATAGGGCCAATAGCCGCCAACAAATAACCAATACTTTGTGACATACCCGAAAGGGAAGCCGCTTGCGTGGAGTTATCGGTACGTAGGCTAATAAACGACAGCCCTAAAATAAAACACGCCCCCGAGCTAAAGCCAAGTAGTAGCGTCCACACTAATGCAAAGCTTGGCATATAAAGTAGCCCTAGCGCACAGCACGCACTCAGTGATGCAAGTATAAAGCTAAGCGCACTTTGATCTTTTAATTTTCCTAGCAAAGGTATAAGCACAAGCCCAGGTATGGCGGTCGCAATTTGAAAAGCACCATGATACGCGCCTGCTTGCGTTGCGCTTTGGCCCGCTTCGGTGAGTATGCTAGGCAGCCATGTGATAATGATGTAATTTAAAAATGAATTTAGCCCCAGTAACAAGGTAATTTGCCAAGCAAGTAGGTAGCGCCATACGCTTTTATTAAGTGTTGAGGCCTGAGCTGTTTGTGCCGGTTTTGTGTGTTTATTTAATTGCGCCATCCACACAATTAAAGTGGTAATTGTAATGAGTGCACTTGCCCCTAATGCAAACTGCCAGCCTAACCCTTCATATTGGCTAAGCGGATAAACTAATGCTGAAAAGCCACCCGAGGCAATGCCCATAGTGAGTACATAAGCAGAGGTCATTACCGCTACTTTTGCCGCAAAGTCGCGTTTTATTATACTTGGTAGCAATACGTTAGCTATGGCAATACCTGCACCTATTATGGCTGTGCCTACAAAGAGCATAATGGATGAATTAACCACCCGTGCGGCAATACCCAGTAATATTAAAAATACAGCAAAAAACAATGTGCGCTCAAGCCCTTGGCGTTTAGCCAGGCTTGCAGCCATAGGCGATATAACGGCAAAGGCAATTAGCGGTAACGTGGTAATAAAGCCTGCTTGCGAAGCGGTTAAATTAAAATGCGCAATTATTTGTTCAAGCACAGGGGCAACCCCTGTAAAAGGCGCACGTAAATTGGCGGCAATAAGTAAAATACCTATTACAAGCAATACGCTTGAAAAGCGCGACATACCAGCATTACTGTGAGGTGTGTGAGTCATTATTACAAAATAAGTTAGCTAATTATTGGCGCTAGTATAAACAAATCAGCAGTATTATAATTTAGCTATACTGACATTAAATAACTAAAAACTGACAAAATATGTTTGAGCCTAAAGGGTGGGGATACCTACAAAACTACGAGCACATGGCACAGCCTATAATTGCCAAAGTAGATACCGCGCAAGGCAGCAAAGAATACCCGTTACACACTCACCCTAAGGGGCAGCTAATTTTAGCGCTTGATGGTTATGTTACCTGCGAAGCGGCTAACAAAATGTGGATGGTGCCAACGCACAGTGCTATTTGGGTACCTGCAAACACCTTACACAGCAATCGCGCATCTGATAACGCCAAATTATGTTTTGTATTTATTGATGCCAATAAGCACGGCATGCCACAGCATACCTGTACATTAGCAATAACAGGGTTGGTAAAAAGTTTAATGCTAAAACTAGCAAGCGAACACCAAGCCTATAATGAAGACTCTAAAACAGCACGTTTAGCTCAGGTACTGTTTGATTTATTAATTGAAATGCCCGCCCAGCCGCTCGACTTTGTGTTATCTAAGCATGCGGTTATTCAAGCAATGGGGCAGCAGTTACTCGCACAGCCAAATAATCGTAAAACCCTTGCACAATGGGCACACGACTTTGCTTTAACCGAGCGGACGTTGGCACGGCTTATAAAAAAGCAAACCGGTATGACCTTTGGTAAGTGGCGAATGCAATTACATATAATTACAGCGCTGCAGGCTCTATCAGATGGGCAAACTGTACAGCAAGTGTCGGCGTTATTGGGGTACGAATCGGTAAGTGCGTTTATAACTATGTTTAAAAAGGTAATGGGAAAATCGCCCACTAAATATATGGGCGATTTAAATTAACCTTTATACATGGTTTTACCACGTGTACGTAGCTGAAAGCATGGCGTTACGCGGTTTACCAGGGAAGTACCTATCGCCAGTAAAGCTGGTGTAATCAGCACGCTCTGCATAAGCTTCGTCGGTAAGGTTAATTATACGTGCAAGCACTTCTAAATTATTGGTAACTTGCCACTTTGCACGCAAGCTTAAAATATCATGCCCCTCGTAGTTATGTAGGTTTTCTGGGTCGGTATAGTAACTACTTACGCTATGCCATTGCAGTGCAAGCGCTAGGTTATTAAAGGCTTGCCAGGTTAAATCAAGGTTAGCCACATTGCGAGGCGCGGTGTCTACGTTGTTACCGTTTATATTTAGCCCATTAATTAACTGATTATTGGTATACGTGTGCTTTGCATGCGTACCTGCAAATTGTAAGTTAAGCGTTTTGCTTAATGCATAATCTACTTCAAGCTCAATACCTCTGTGACGTGAACTGCCATCATTAACGTTAAAGAAGTCGCTATCGCGATAAATAGTATTGTGTTTGCTCATAGCATACACAGCCAATGCGTAACTTATATTGCTGTAATATCCTTTTAAACCAAGCTCGGCATTATTGGCTATTTCGGGGTTTAAATCGGCGGTGGTTTGCTCGCGTTGTAATTGGTAAAGCTCTGCCGCTTGCGGCGCTCGGTAGCCACGCGAAAAGTTAGCGTATAGCGTATTATTTTTGTTGGCCTTGTAGCTCACGCCAAATTTAGGTGAGGTATTGCTAAAGCTATTTTTACCACTGGCTGGGCGGCTATAACGGCAACCGCCAAAACCACATTCTGTGCCGTCTTCTGTTGTGCGCCCTGTGAGCATATTATTAGTGTAATCGTACTGCATATGCTCATACCTGAGGCCGGCGCTAATAAACCATTTATTTAATTGCCACTCAACTGATGCAAACGGCGCATACAGGGTTGCGTTTACATCATAATCGTAGTGTTTGCCTTGCGGTACTGTGGCTACTAAAAATGCAGAGCCTTGAGTTGGCTCGTTTTGGCTTTGAGTAAAGTCGCTGCGAGTGTATTCGCCATCAAGCCCTAGGTTTACTTTTACATTACTTTGCAAGTTATGTTGATAAAGCGATTGCACACCTATGCCTGTTTGACTGTTAGTTTCAAGCGGGGTGCCAGGTAAAAAGTGCTTAAAAAAGTCCATGCTTTGGTCGCGCACATAAGGCGTAATAGAAAGCACATTGCCGTTTTTTAATTGCCACTGGGCGTTGCTCCACGCTCTAAATGAGCGGGCTTTTCTAAATGCATCGGGGTCAAAGTTTTGCTGTGCTATGTCTTCGTTTTTATAGCTTTCAAAACCCGTAATAAAGCCCGCAGTGTGCTGATCTAAATTTGTGTATGTAAGGCCAGAGGTAAGCAATAGGTTTGAGCGCTCAAAACGATGACGAATATTTATTTTTTGCTGTTTAACGCTTTCATCATCGCGGTAACCGGTATCGTCGGTAACACTGGCGTTTATGCCAATACCACTGTTGCCGTAGTCTTGCCCAGCGCGAAACTTATAACGGGCATACCCATATGAGCCATAATCAAGCCCGACTAATCCACCGCCTTGGGTTGTATCAGGCGTTATTACGTTAATTACAGCGTGTACGGAGTTTGAGCCATAAAGTGCAGAGCCCGGCCCTTTTAATACTTCAATACGCTGCGCCATTTCGCTATGCGCTTCAAATAGCTCGTTAATATTACAAAAGCCTGCGGCGCGCAGTGCAATGCCATCTTCAAGGGTTAGTATGCCGCCACAGGCTGCCGCGCCCGAGAGCACCGGCGAGCGAAGTGCCGGTAGGTATTCTTGCCCATTTCCGCGCTGTACGTTAGCACCTGCAATACGCTGTAACGACTCTTCAACATGAGTAGGCGCAATGCTATTTAACTGCGCCTCAGATAAGGTGCTAATAGTAAGTGGATAGGGGGTAGCCAGTGCTTCTGTACGTGATGCGGTGGTTGTTATGGTTTCTATTGCATCATCGTTTTTATTATCAGCAAGTGCAACGTGGCTGAGTGGTAATAACAGCGGCAAAATATAAGGTTTCATACATTCCTTTAAGGTGAGTAACGCTTTATTAACGCCATGGTAAGGTGTTTTAAACAGTTTTTAAACCGCTTGCGTTAAAGTGCGCGTATTCTATATACCCGATAAGTTAGCGATAATATAAAGCAAGCCGCAGCGGGCACGGTTAAAGCAAGTAGGCCTAAGTGTTCATAAAGCATAAACCCGCACACTCCACCTAGTAAAAAGCCGGCAATAATAAGTATAAATATTACGCCTTTGCGGGTATCAAAGGGTTCACCTTTTAGCGCTTTGCCTATCATTAAACCTAGGTCGGTAAAAATACCGGTTAAATGAGTGGTGCGCACTACTGCACCGCTGTAGTTAGTGGCAAGGGCGTTTTGTAAACCACAGGCGGCAGAGGCAAGCGTAATGCCATAAACATGGGCGCGGCTGAGTAAATAGGCGCTTAAAAGCAGCAATAGGCCTTCAATAAATAATAGGGTGTCGTAATGGCGTCCCAGCTTTAACGAGCCGCCGGTAAGTAAAAAACCAGAAAGGGCAGAGCCAAGCATAAAGCTTAAAATTATACTCATTAGTAGTAACGCAGCAGAGGTACTGCTCATTAGTTTTATACCAAGTAAAGTAACACTACCGGAAAGGTGAGAAATAGCCTGATGCTCAAACCCTAATAACCCAATAGTGTTAACAATGCCTGCAATAAAGGCGAGTGTAAACGCGCCGTACTCAACCCATTTTGGTAATTTAGTTAACATTGCCTACCTTATTAATGCACACCGAATTGTGCTTTATAGCGCTTTATTTGCTCATCAACGAGTGCGGTGTCGACCATGCCGTGCTTAAAAGCAATATAAACAGGTAGGGCGTAGCCTTCAAGCTGCTTAGCATGAATGTTTTTATAGCCTTTTGAGTACCATAAACCGGCTTGATAATTAGTAATTGCGTAGTCAACACGCTGTTTATCAAGCAAATCAAACGTGGCTTTCGTTGAGAGTGAATGCATAAAGTTGCTTTGTTTAATATTATATTCTTTTGCCAGTACACTGGGTAATTTAACGCCTCTTAGCATAGCAATGCGTGAATTTGATAAGTCATTATTAAGGTTCGCTTTTTGTGTGCTAAATAAACCAAATTGAGTGGTGTGTAGCGGCTCAGTGGTAAATTCTAAATATTGCGCACGCTCGGTATTATTAGCCAACGCAAAGTAACAATCGTAGTAACCTAACGTCATTTCTTTTTTAATGCGTGCCCACGGTAAATGCACCACCTCAATGTTTAAATTTAAATTACGCTCTATAAAAGCTAAATAGTCTATGTCTATGCCCGTAAAGGTATGTGTTTCATCGTCATAAATTGTAAAAGGCGGGTAATGGGTAGTTGCACAGCGCAGCGTTTTATTAGGCGCGGCTAATAATAGCGAAGAAAAACTAAAAGCTAAAAGCAGCAATAATGTGCGCATAAATGTAAATCCGATTTTTTCTTATGTTAGTGTGTTTATTATACAGCGATATTCGGTTTTGAGGGGATGATCTATGTATTTTTTCTTCTCGTATAAGTTTAAATTTTAAGAGATAACCATGTTTAACGCAGAGCAGCAATCGCGAATTATAGAAATGGCGTGGGAAGACAGAACCCCCTTTGAGGCTATAGAGCAGTTATACGGGCTTAATTATTCACAGCTGGTCGTGTTTATGCGAGAGCATATTTCAAAGGGTAGTTTTAAAGTGTGGCGCAAACGCCACGCAGGGCGTAAAACTAAGCATTTAAAACTGCGAGACCCAGCCATAATGCGCAGCCATTGCAAAACACAGTACAAGCCGAGATAAATAGCTGCTTGCAGTTTCATATGATGTTCAGGCGTGTTTGATAATCTTTAGCTATTAACATTATTAGAGATTATTTATGAAAGCGTTTTTATATACGGTTTTTTTAGCGGGTGCCTTGGTTAGCGTTAATGTACAGGCAAAGCCCGACAAAGGCAATCACGGCCATAAAAATGGCCACCATAAACATCAGCAGCACAACTATAAAAGCAGTAAGAAACTATCTAAAAAGCAGCAAAAAAAGTTAGTGCGTGCTGGGTGGACGCCACCAGGGTTAAGTAAGCGTTACCATAGAGGCGATTACCTAGACCGCAATGTATATAAACAAGGCCGCGTTATTGAACGTTCTAGAGATAATGGTACAGTAAGTATAATAATAGACAGTACAGTTATACACATGGTGCACGATACCCGAGAAATACTTTCAATTTTAACTCGTTAAGTACAATTTATAAGGATATTTAAATGCTCATTGCACTGGCTATAATCATTGGCTTTTTTTTATTAGTGACCTTATTACCTATGTCGTACAGTCAGCACTACTTAGTGCGCAGCTGCGACTTTGTTCGACTACAGGTATTTTATATAGCCAGCGCTGTTGCAATTATATCGTTTTATTTACTGTGGCAAAGCGGCAATAGCGGGTATTTGTATACTGCTTTAACCGCATTACTAACCATGGCATTACAAGGTAAGTGGATATTTCCTTACACTTGGCTTGCTAAAAAAGAAGTTAAAACGGCCTCAGTGAGCGAAGATCACAGTGTTAGAATCATGTCGGCTAATGTGCTTATGTCAAACCACAATAGTGAGCAACTAATCTCACTGGTTGATAAACACCAGCCCGATTTATTAATTACCCTTGAAAGCGACAGCTGGTGGGAAAATAAATTAGCTGTTCTTAAAAAAAACTACCCCTATTATATTGAATGCCCTAAAGACAACCGCTATGGCATGCATTTATACAGTAAATTTAAAATTCTTGATGCGCAAATATGTGAGCTCATTGAAGATGATATTCCTTCAATTCATATCCTGTTCGAAAACAATGAAGGCCTTGAAATGCAAGGGCACTTTATACACCCCGCGCCACCAAGCCCCACTGAAGAAGACTCATCGCGCCCACGTGACTCAGAGCTAATAATGGTCGCTAAAGCACTTAAAAAGCCAACACGCCCGACCATTGTAGCCGGTGATTTAAACGACGTAGCATGGTCGCGCAGCACCCGTTTATTTATGCAAATAAGTGGTTTTTTAGACCCACGTAAAGGTCGTGGCTTTTATAACACCTTTCACGCAAGTTACTTTTTTATGCGTTGGCCGCTCGATCATTTATTTCACAGCCAAGGCTTTAAAGTAAAACGCATTAAGCGCCTTGCTAAATATGGCTCCGACCACTTTGCACTACTCACTGAGCTGGTGTTTGAAAACGCCAAGCAGCATTCATTAGAAGATAAGCCAAAAGAGCTAAAGCAAGAAGAAATTCAAGAGCTTGCTATGAGCAAAGCCGATAAGCGCAAAGTACCAAGGTTTGAGAAGAGCTAGCTATTAGCTTGTGTAGGTCGGATAAGCGAAGCGCCATCCGACACAGTAAAATACCTTACCAATTATAATCAATATTTATGTTGTAGAGTGGCAGGAGAGTGCCAATTGAAAACAGTGGTAACGCTTTGCTAAGCGGAAAATAATGGTTGGCTATAATCGCGAAGCGATGGCCAACTGTTATTTTTCCGTTTAAGCAACTTGTTATGTGCCTTTAATCGTGTTCACCGTAATCAGGCTCTAATGTACCAAAGTCTACCGAAGTTATAGGGCTTACTACCTCAACTTCTTCAACGTCGAGCTCAGATAAATCACCGGTTAAATCACCACATACAGTAACTAAGATTTCAGAAGTAAACTGTTCTTCAACTGTAGCTGTAACACCACCAATATAGACATGGTCGCGGTCTATAGAATCGTATTGAGAAAGCGAAAATTCACCCTCAACTTCAACAGTGATATTGGCACTTACCTCTAAGACAATATAATCTTCAGAATGATCGACTATTTTAAAATTAGTGTCAGATAACTCAAAGTCATTTAACCAACCATGGCAACCATCAGGTTCCCAGTAATGGAAGGAGTCGGCTTCTTGATCTGGCGTAAAGCCATAAAAGTAGCTTTCTACACCACTACGTATTTTTTCAATAAAGTCTGCTGCATCATCTTCTTCTTGTTCAATTTTCGAAGTTAACATAGATAAGAATGCAAAAGGAGCTGTTTCCTTATTGAACTTACTTAGAGCATCTGCAAAGTCTTCTGTGTAATCAATGTTGTCTGATGTTTCACAATAATTTTTCCAATCACCATCACGAGCAACAGCCAAAACCTCAATATCATTTTCTTCAGCCCACGCTTCTGTGGCTAAAAGGACAATAGCATCGGGAAATTCGTTTTTCTTTTTCCCCGTTTCTGCAAAAGGAGGTTCATTTTGAAAATATTGCTTTAACAACTCTGATACTGATACATAGTCACCGCATTCAAGAACTAAAGCGCCTGAATTATCAATGAACTTATCAACACGACTAGCAGCAATCCCCTCTATTTCATTACTATCAATTAAAATTGATTTTGCATCATTGAGTTCACTGCCGTCGAAAAATAGATGATCACCAGCATCATTTAAGGCTTTTTCTAAAGATGCACGAGAACTTTTTACCTTCTTCTCTAAATGGCTCTGAACCTCGCCTTTTATTACATCAGGTAATAGGTAATCTATATCACTGTCTTTAAATTGATTTAATTTTCCAAGTAAGCCCTTTTCTAGCTTTAATCCATGCGCATCAAAAATAGAGGTGTCAACAAGGATTGCTCCATATTCTTTATTTTCATCCGTACTCATTTGCTACCTCGTATTGGCACATAACATTTTAGTATTTATGCGACA
>NZ_DCYU01000014.1:25040-42499 GCF_002331165.1 Pseudoalteromonas sp. UBA2102 | reverse complement strand
AATTGCTATTGATATATTTAGTGTGGTGCGAAGGCTAATCGCTAAGTATTAAAAAGCGCCACAGGCATCAACTAGTCTTATTTTTAGGCAATAAAAAAGCCCTCAGAGAGGGCTTTTAAACAATCAACATAGGTTTAAATAAAAACCTCTGCCATTCTTATTTGTTAGATTCATTGTATTCACGCGTTAGTCTTGCGTGCTCACTTAAATCTGTTAGGCCAAGCTTTTCGTAGCTTTTTTCCATCATCTCAAGCGCAGGCTCTAAATAGCTGCTTTGCGAGTAATGCTCAACAACGTACTTACCACGATTAGCGGCCGCTAGGTAAGCTTCACGTTCGTAGTAGTAATTAGCCACTTTTAGCTCGTAACGCGCCATGCGGTTTAAAAGCCACACTAAGCGACGTTTAGCCTCTGGTGCGTAATCACTTTTTGGAAAGCGTTTTACAAGCGTTGATAAATCGGTAAATGCAACACGTGTACGGTTTGCATCGCGGTCAGCTCTGTCTATACCAAAATACTCTTGGAAGGCATTTTTATCTGCTTTAATGTTAACCAAGCCACGCATGTAGTACATGTAATCTAAATCTTTGTGGTTTGGGTTTAAACGAATAAAGCGGTCAATGGTCGCTAATGCTTGCTCTGTATTACCTGATTGGTAATGGGCATACACTAAATCCATTTGTACTTGCTTTGAGAAAGGGCCAAATGGGTAGCGTGAATCAATAGCGGTTAACAGCTCAATTGCTCGGGCGTATAAACCAGAGTCGAGCGTTTGTTTTGCATCTTCATACAAAGCGTGTGCAGATTTGTTAGGAACGCGTTGGATATCTTCTTGGTCAGGCGCAGAAGAACAGGCCCCTAAAGTAAGTACAGAAGCTGAAAAAACAATGGCGAATGCACGTTTCCCTATTTTATTTATCATTTTATTTGTTACCTTCGATGTCTTCGGCTAGGCCACGGCGGTAAAACCGAGTAAACTATGCGTATTATATTATGCTTTTATTAAAAGCGATTCTAACCCAGTCAGGCACAGCTTGCACTGGTAAATTGGGTAAAGTTACTAATGTCAGAACAAATTTCACTTCAAGCCGAGGTTCCTACCGAGTTAGGTGGTAAACGTCTAGACCAAGTATTAGCGCAATTGTTCCCTGATTATTCACGTTCACGTATAAAAACATGGATATTGGATGATAAAATCACCGTTGACGGTGAAATCTATAACACACCACGAGAAAAACTACTCGGTGGTGAAGTTGTAAATGTTGAAACCAGCATTGAAGCACCACGCGAATACGAAGCACAAGATATCAAATTAAACATTGTTTATGAAGATGATGATATTTTGGTTATCAACAAACCTATGGGCCTAGTCGTTCACCCAGGTGCAGGTAACCCAGATGGCACAGTGCTAAATGCATTGCTGCATCATTTTCCGGATATTATTAACGTACCGCGTGCTGGTATTGTGCACCGTCTAGATAAAGACACCACAGGCTTAATGGTGGTGGCTAAAACTATTCAGGCGCAAACACATTTAGTTAAAGCACTGCAAAAACGCGAAAACTTTACGCGTGAATACGAAGCTTTATGTAATGGTACTATGACCGCAGGTGGCATGGTTGAAAAGCCGATTGGCCGTCATCCAACGCAGCGTACACACATGGCAGTTCACGAAATGGGTAAGCCTGCTATTACACATTACCGTGTTGCTGAAAAATTCCGTGCTCATACACGTTTACGCCTTCGTCTAGAAACCGGACGTACACACCAAATTCGTGTTCATATGGCGTATATAAACCACCCGTTAATTGGTGATAGAGCCTACGGCGGGCGTCCTCGTCCACCTAAAGGTGCTACGCCAGAGCTGTTTGAAATGTTACGTACATTTAATCGCCAAGCCTTACACGCAGTAAAATTGAGTATTGCGCACCCTATTACGGGCGAGATGATGACCTGGCAAGCGCCTATTCCAGATGACATGGTGGCAATGACTCAGGTGCTTAGAGAAGATACCAAAGCTAATCCTAACATAGAGTATTAATGGCTTTTTTGTCAGCCCCTTGGCCTAATTTAACCTCGGTAGGTACGCTTAGTACCACCCGAGAAGGCGGCGTGTCAAAGCCGCCTTTTAATAGCTTAAATTTAGGCCTACATGTTGATGATGATCCAGAGCACGTGCTAAAAAACCGTGCTTTGGTTGAGCAATCCCTGCCAAACCCGCCACTGTGGCTTAATCAAGTGCATAGTGGCGATGTGCTCTGCGTTGATGCAGATTTTAATTTTCAAACATTACACAGTGCTGATGCGTTGTATACAAAAGTTAAAAATCAGCCTCTTGCTATTATGAGTGCAGATTGCCTGCCTATTCTGTTTGCAAGTCATGATGGCCATGAAGTTGCAGCAGTGCATGGTGGTTGGCGCGGCCTTGAAAAAGGGATCATAAAAAATACGCTTGCCTGTTTTAGCGCGCCTAGTAAGCAAATATATGCGTGGCTTGGGCCTGCTATTGGTTCTGAGCAATTTGAAGTTGGTGCCGAGGTTGCTACGCGATTTATTGCAAAATCCCCGTTGTTTAAAGAGGCGTTTAAATTACAAAGCAATAATAAATACTTGTGCGATATTTATCTAATCGCTCGCATTGAGCTTGAGCAATTAGGCGTTATTAATATTAGCGGAGGCGATTATTGTACTGTTTCTCAGCCATCATTGTTTTTCTCTTATCGGCGAGAAGGTAAAACAGGACGTATGGCAAGTTTGATCTGGCGCAAATAAAACACTATTTCCCCACAATATTCTTCTTAACACCTTGAACAATTCTATTAACATACCCATTTATTAAGCAATTAGTTTATTAAATAGGTAAACCCTCATGCGTTTAGATAGATTCACAAGTAAATTTCAATCTGCGCTTTCAGATGCTCAGTCGCTAGCATTAGGGCGCGATCATCAATTTATTGAACCCGTACATTTAATGTATGCGCTTTTACAGCAAAATGGCTCTAGCGTGCGCGCCTTGCTTGCACAAGCAGGCGTGAGTGCGGATGAGCTCAACACCAAGCTTTCTCAAGAAATAGAAAAGCTGTTTAAAGTTGAAGGAGTCGGGGGCGACGTACAGCTTTCTAATAACATGGCTTCGCTTATTAACTTATGTGATAAGTACGCGCAAAAGCGTAAAGATAAGTATATTTCGAGCGAATTATTTGTATTAGCTGCCTGTGACGACAAAGGCCCTTTAGGTGATATTTTTAGAACGCTTAATATCACTGCAACTAAAATAGAAAGTGCCATAAAAGCAATTCGCGGTGGCCAAAAGGTCGATGACCCTAATGCCGAAGAAACCCGACAAGCACTTGAAAAATATACCATTGATTTAACCGAGCGCGCAGAGCAAGGTAAGCTCGACCCCGTTATTGGGCGAGATGACGAAATCCGTCGCACGATTCAAGTTTTGCAGCGCCGTACTAAAAATAACCCCGTGCTTATTGGTGAGCCAGGGGTAGGTAAAACCGCCATTGCAGAGGGATTAGCGCAGCGCATTATAAATGGCGAAGTGCCAGAGGGCCTAAAAAGCAAGCGTGTTTTATCGCTAGATTTAGGCGCGCTGGTGGCGGGTGCTAAATACCGTGGTGAATTTGAAGAGCGTTTAAAATCGGTGCTCAACGAGCTGGCTAAAGAAGAAGGCCAAGTGATTTTATTTATTGATGAAATTCACACCATGGTGGGCGCAGGTAAAACCGACGGCGCTATGGATGCTGGCAATATGTTGAAGCCAGCGCTTGCTAGAGGGGAGCTACACTGTGTGGGCGCCACTACGCTTGATGAATACCGCCAATACATAGAAAAAGATGCCGCACTTGAGCGTCGTTTTCAAAAAGTATTGGTTGAAGAGCCCTCAGTTGAAGACACCATTGCCATTTTACGCGGCTTAAAAGAGCGCTACGAGTTACATCACTCTGTAGATATTACCGACCCGGCAATTGTCGCCGCTGCGCATTTATCGCACCGTTATATTAGTGACCGACAATTACCAGATAAAGCTATTGATTTAATTGACGAGGCTGGCTCGTCAATTCGTTTGCAAATAGATTCTAAGCCTGAGTCATTAGATAAGCTTGAGCGCCGTATTATTCAATTAAAACTTGAAGATAACGCTTTAGCTAAAGAAAAAGACGATGCAAGCCAAAAGCGGCGCAGCGAAATGCAGCAGCTCATCACCGACTTAGAAGCGCAATATCGAGAGCTTGATGAAGTATGGAATGCAGAAAAAGCCTCGTTACAAGGCACGCAAGTAATTAAGGCTGAGCTTGAACAAGCGCGCCTTGATTTAGAGGTTGCCCGCCGAGCAAGCGATTTACAGCGTATGTCGGAGCTGCAATACGGAAGAATTCCAGAGCTTGAGCGAAAACTTGATTTAGCCTCGCAAGCTGAAATGCAAGAAATGAGCTTACTAAAAAACCAAGTAGGCGAAGACGAAATTGCAGAAATACTTTCTCGTTGGACCGGGATCCCAGTATCGCGAATGCTGCAAGGTGAGCGAGAAAAACTGTTAAAAATGGAAGAGCAACTTCACAGTAAAGTGATAGGGCAGGACGAAGCAGTTGTAGCGGTCGCGAATGCGATACGACGCTCTCGTGCGGGGCTTGCCGATCCTAATCGACCAATAGGATCATTTTTATTTTTAGGACCAACTGGGGTGGGTAAAACAGAGCTTACTAAAGCGCTTGCAGGTTTTATGTTTGATACAGAAGATGCCATGGTGCGTATCGACATGTCAGAGTTTATGGAAAAACACGCGGTAGCACGTTTAGTGGGTGCGCCTCCCGGTTATGTTGGTTACGAAGAAGGCGGCTATTTAACCGAAGCCGTTCGCCGTAAGCCTTATTCTGTAATTTTGCTTGATGAAATAGAAAAAGCGCATCCCGATGTATTTAATATTTTATTGCAGGTACTCGATGATGGCCGCCTTACTGATGGGCAAGGGCGTACGGTTGATTTTAAAAATACGGTTATTATTATGACCTCAAATTTAGGCTCAGATATTATTCAAGAGCAAGCGGGCACAAACGACTACGCAACGCTTAAGAGCAAAGTTATGAATGTGCTCGTCAATGAATTTAGGCCAGAATTTATAAACCGTATTGATGAAACCGTCGTATTTCATCCACTTGCCAATGAGCATATTAAAGAAATTGCCGATATTCAGCTTGTTAAATTGCGTGAGCGTTTAACAGAAATGGGCTACTTATTAGAGATCAGTGATGCGGCGCTTGAAAAAATAGCCTCTAGCGGGTTCGACCCTGTTTACGGTGCTCGCCCATTAAAACGAGCTATTCAGCAAACAATCGAAAACCCACTGGCTCAGCAGCTATTAGGGGGAGAGTACAACCCTGGCGATATTGTCGTGATAGATGCAAACGAGCAGGGCCTGATTTTTTCAAAACGCTAATACAGACGCACAATAAGCCGCCAAACAGGCGGCTTATTGTCTTGCTTTATACTTTAAATGTATAAAGTAGGTTGTTTACTTTTTGAGAGCCGGCAACTAATTCTGCGGCATCTTTAGCAACGTCAAAACTTAAAGCTAAGTTTTCGTTACTCACTTCTTTTATATTATCTACATTATTAGCAATATCATGACTCACCATCTGCTGCTCCTCTGCAGCCGTCGATATACTATTTGTTAGCAATGCTATTTCACTAATTTGATTGAATATACTATCGAGCTCTTGGTGTGTTTGCTCGGTTGTTTGTACGCAGCCCTCGGCTTGTAGTTTTGTACTTTGCATTACCTTTGACCAATTAACCAATGTATCCTGTATATCTTTAATCGAGCTGTGAATTTGCCCCGTAGCACTTTGCGTACGAGATGAAAGGGCACGTACTTCATCGGCAACTACGGCAAAACCACGGCCATGCTCGGCTGCTCTTGCGGCTTCTATTGCAGCATTAAGCGCTAGTAAATTGGTTTGCTCAGCAATACCTTCTATCTCATTCATTACTTGGCCTATTTTATCCGCTTCCTGGGCGAGGTTATTAGCCGTATTGGCAGCATGATCTACGTGGGTTGCCAGCTCAGATACCATTTTTTTGTTATCAGCAATATGTTGTTTTATATCCGCGCAGCTGTGCTGAGTAGAATTAACTTTGTCGGCGGTAGTTGTTGTACTATTCGAAATCTCACCAATAGTGGCGGTCATTTGCGCCATAGCAGTGGCGATTTGTGTAAGCTGTGTGCTTTGCGCCTCAATGCCTTTTTCGGTGAGCGTCGACTTATCATCTAGGTTTTCAGCAATGTTATTAAAGGCATAGGTAGCATCTTTTACGCGCCCCAATACAGTTCTGAGCTTAGCAAGTAGCATTTGCTCTTTATAGTCACTCACACTTAACGGCGAGTTATCGCAAAAAACATAGCGCGAGATAGAGTCAGAATGCTGTTTATAGGTGTTTAATTTAGCAGGGGTTGCCACTAGCTCTTGATAATTTAAGGCCAAAATAAACACGCAAATTAATACGTTGATAACCGCTGCCATGGTTGAAAAGGCAAACCCACTCATTATTAGCCAGCTAAATACAATGGCTAACGTAAGCATTTGGCGCAAGTGTGTGCGTTCTTTAAAATTAAAAGCGGCTTTACCTCTATTTAATTTTTCATATAGTTTATGGGCTGTTAAAACATGTTTTTTATCTGGTTTTGTACGTACAGATTGATAGCCAACTAACTGATCACCTTCAAAGATAGGGGTTACAAATGCATCAACCCAGTAATAGCGCCCATCTTTACATCTATTTTTTACTATGGCGCGCCATGAGTGGCCGCTTTTTAGCGTACTCCACATTTCTTTAAATGCTGCTTTGGGCATATCTGGGTGGCGCACAATATTATGATTTTTACCAACGAGCTCCTGGGCACTAAACCCTGCTACATCGCAAAATGCCTTATTTGCATACGTAATGACTCCTCGTAAATCGGTTGTGGATACCAATTGCTGAGCATCACTAAAGTGAACCTCTTCATTTATTAAGCTTTGATTATGACGCATGTTAGTTTTAACCATCCTTTTTAATTAACTTGTCATTGTATTGGGTAAACTAAAGGAGGTGAAGTAAAGGCGCTGCGCTAAATAAAATTGTCATCAAAATTGCGACTTTTTATGATCTATATCAAATACTGCGTTTAAAATGTTAAAGCTTATGAAGAGTAATCTATTAATTCAGGGTCTTTATGTTTGGGGCGTGAGGGTTTTTGGTGGCTAAGTTTACAGCAGTGTGTTTGGTTTTTAGACAAGGGGTATGAGCAGGACGCGAAAGCTTTGTTCGGTTTTTACTTATTCTTACATGGATGTAAGTCATAATAATAACGCAGGGCAGTTATCGAGCCAATTAGGTTACAAATATTGCGCTGCGATTGAATCGCCCTTAGTTTGGACAAATTTCAATTCACAAAGGCCAATACGCCCTAGCAAAGCGATTGTATATTAGCGTGAGCAGTGGCAAGATTAGCTTGCTGGTTGATGCTTATTGTATCAAGCGCATGCTCAACAGGGTAAATAGCTAAAAATTTTGAAAAATTATATTGTTCTTAACAATTTAATCTTGAGTATGGGCAATTAGCCCCCATAACCCTAAGATTAAGCCACGTGGCCGAGGAAGCATTTTTTGACTATACATGATTTATCTAGCGCGCTAAACGCGTTATCAGCAACACCGCATCAGCACGCAATTAAAGGGATCAAACGTGGTATTGAGCGAGAGTCGCTGCGTATTAAAGGTAATGGCGCCATTTCCACTTTAGGACATCCTAAAGGCGTAGGTAGTGCATTAACAAACGGACATATTACTACCGACTTTTCAGAGTCATTACTTGAATTTATTACCCCTGTTAGTGAATCAGCGACAGAAACCTTAGCGCAATTAAAAGACCTGCAAAAGTTTACACTTGAGCACATGGGTGATGAGCTTTTATGGCCCATCAGTATGCCATGCTTTATTGAAGATCAAGATGACATCGTACTGGCTCAATTTGGTAACTCAAATACTGCGCGTATGAAAACCCTATACCGTGAAGGATTAAAAAACCGTTACGGTAGTATGATGCAAGCGATTGCGGGTGTTCATTTTAATATTTCTTTTCCAGAAACACTTTGGCAATCTTTACACACCTTAAAGCAAAGTAAGCAAAGCCTAGAAGCATTTATTTCGGATGGTTATTTAGCGCTTATTCGTAATTTTAAACGCGAGCTTTGGTTAATTAGTTACTTGTTTGGTGCCTCACCTGCATTATGTAATTCTTTTTTACAAGGTCGCAAAACTGACCTACCGTTTAAAAAACTAGGTAAAGGTACACTTTATTTAGAAGTAGGAACCGCGCTACGCTTGGGTGATTTAGGTTACACCAACAGTGCGCAGTCTTCATTACGCGTAATGTATAACTCGCTTGATGAGTACGTTGCTGGGCTTAAAAAAGCAATCAACACGCCTTCTGACTTATACGGCGATATTGATGACTACACCACAGCAACACCTAAGCAGCTTAATAAAAATATTCTGCAAATCGAAAACGAATTTTATTCGCCGATCCGCCCTAAACGTAATGCTAAAAGTGGTGAAAAACCAACGGATGCATTATTAAGAGCAGGCATTGAGTATGTTGAAATTAGAGCGCTGGATGTAAACCCGTTTAGTGAAACGGGCATTGATATAGAGCAAATTCATTTTTTAGATGTGTTTTTAACGTATTGTTTGTTGAAAGACTCTCCAGAAATGCAGTGGAAAGAGCAAGCCCGCAGCACTGAGAATTTAGACACAGTGGTTAATCAGGGGCGTCAGTTAGGTGTTATGCTGAACGACAACAACCAACAGCGTACGTTACAAAGTTGGGGGAGAGAAATTTTTGACCAACTAAGTGAAGTCGCTGAGCATATGGATAAGGCGTATGGGGTGACCTATTACAGCGAAACCATCGCACAAATGGCTACTTGGGTTGATAACCCTGCGCTGACTTTTTCAGGGCGTTATGTGCGCGAGCTAGAAAGTGCGGGTATAGATAACGGTTTATTTGCTATTCAATTGGCTAATAAATATAAGCAAAGCCATGCGCACGCCAACTACAATGTGTTTTCTAAAGAATGGCTAGAGCAACAAGTTGTACTCTCGGATAAAGCGCGAGAAGAAATAGAGCGCGCCGACACGCTAAGCTTTACTGACTTTTTAGATGAATATTTTAATGCCAAAGCACCCGCTTAAGCTTTTTTAAGCAAAAAAAACGCAGCCCAAGGTGGCTGCGTAAATATTCTTCAGGGATGAAACAATGCTATACTGCTGCATTCATATACTCAGACCCACGCTTTTTTAAAAAGTTCAGTGAGATCTTATAAAAATGAAAAAAAATGCAATTATTTTATCTTTTGCCCTCTCTTTAGCTGGGTGTGCCACTGCGCCACCAAAGCAACCTAATGATCTTTGTAAAATTTTTGAAGAAAAGTCAGATTGGTACTTTGATGCAAAAGATGCACAAGAAAAATGGGGCTCACCTAAACATGTTCTTATGAGCATGATGTACCAAGAAAGCTCGTTTCGTCATGATGCCGCACCACCCATGGAGTATTTTTTATGGATAATTCCAACTGGGCGTGCCAGTGATGCTTACGGGTACTCACAAGCAAAAACTCCAACTTGGTCTGACTATATTCGTGAAACGGGTAACAGTGGGGCTGATAGGGATGATTTTGACGATGCAATCGACTTTATGGCATGGTTTGTTTATAAAACACATAAAGTAAATGGTATCTCTAAATGGGATGCTTACGCCCAATACTTAAATTATCACGAAGGGTGGGGCGGTTATAAACGCGGTACCTATAAAAAGAAAAAGTGGCTAATGAGTGTTGCTAATAAAGTAAAACACCGCGCAAGCCGTTATGGTGCGCAGCTTAAACGTTGTGAAGAGGAGCTTGATAAAGGCTGGTTTGAGCGACTGCTTTTTGGCTAACTACATATCTTAAAAGCAAAAAAAGGAGCCAAGGCTCCTTTTTTAATGCATTATTTAAACTTACAACTTACGTTGATTTGGCTTAATTTTTACCTGTTTTATCATATTCTCTTTTACTTCTAACACCTCAACAGGGTAGCCGGCTATTTTAAGGCTTAAATTAGCATCTGGAATATCTTCTAGGTATTCCACAATTAAACCGCTGAGTGTTTTAGGGCCATCAAGAGGAAACTCCCAGCCCATCTCTTTGTTTAAGTCGCGCACGTTAGCGCCGCCATCAACAAGGTAAGAGCCATCGCTTTGTGTGGTCACTTCTTCACTTGGCGTACGTGTTTGCGTGGTAGTAAAATCGCCAACCACTTCTTCAAGAATATCCTCAAGGGTTACGAGACCTTGTATGTCGCCATATTCATCAACCACTATACCAATACGTTCTTTTGATTGTTGGAACTTTAATAGCTGGGTATTTAGGGACGTCCCCTCAGGAATAAAGTAAATCTCACGTACAGCACGCAATAATGACGGTTTATCAAATTGCTCTTTGGTTAAAAGACGAAGAGCGTCACGCGAATGGATAAAACCTACCGCGTCATCAATATTGTCGCGATAAAGTAATACACGGGTGTGCTGAGCATGAGTTAATTGGCGGCTAATGAGCTTCCAATCGTCGTTAATATCAATCGCCACTATTTCGTTACGAGGGATCATAATATCTTCAACGGTCACTTGCTCTAAGTCTAAAATAGAGGTCAGCATGCTTTGGTGACGAGCTGGCAGTAATGCGCCTGACTCATTCACCACTGTTTTAAGCTCTTCTTTACTCATGCTGTGCTCATCTATTTGTGCTGAGCTGATACCAAATAGACGTAAAATACCGTTGGTCATCCAGTTCACAACAACCACAAATGGGAATAGTATTTTGAGTAACCCTTTGAGAATTATAGAGCTTGGAAAGGCTACTTTTTCAGGGTACAACGCAGCAAGCGTTTTAGGGGTTACTTCTGCAAATATTAGTACCACTAGCGTTAACACACCGGTTGCAATACCAATACCTAAATCACCGTATAAACGAATACCAATGATAGTGGCTACCTGGGCAGCAGCGATATTTACAAGGTTGTTACCAATTAATATTAGGCCAATGAGTCTATCAGGACGGCTAAGTAATTTACTGACTCGTTTAGCTGCGCGATGTTCCTCTTTTGCAAGGTGGCGCAAGCGTATACGATTAATTGACATGATCCCGGTTTCTGAACCCGAGAAATAAGCAGAAAAAAGCACCAATAAACCTAAAATGATAAACAAGGTACTTGTCGATATGTCGTCCAACGATGGATCCTTTTTTTATAAACCAATGCGTATTAAGCTAGAGTGAGCTGACAGAGTCAAGTTAAAACTTATTTAACACCACTTCTTGTATAAAACGGCTGCCAAAATAAGCAAGTGTGAGGATAAATGCAGCGACCATGATGGTAATAACCACAGGTTTACCACGCCAGCCTTTTTTCATGTGCCCCAGCGCAACAGTGACAAAAATAACCCATGCGACAAGCGATAAAATGGTTTTATGTATAAATTCTTTTGCAAACATCCCATCTAAAAACACAAACCCTGTTAATAAGGCAAAGGTAAGTAACACCGTACCTAAGTTTAATAGTTGATAGAGCTGACGTTCTACCACCATTAATGGTGGCAAATGGCTATGCACAATTGCTAAATCTTTACGTTTTAAGCGTTTATCAATAAAGTAAAACTGCACGCCGTATAAAGTAGCAATAATTAACACGCAATATGCTAACAGTGATAGCGATATATGTGTAATAAGGCCTATTTCAATATTAAAGCTTTGTAATAAAATATGGTGCGGTATAAACAAACTCGCAATGGTGAGTAGGGCTGCAAAGCCATAGACGACCGGTAACAGCAATGTAGCAGGGAACTTTAACGACACCGCAGTAACCGACACCACAATAACCCAGCAGGTCAGTAGTGCAACATTAACAATACTTAAATCTTGCCCATCGGAGCGAAACACCGAATTAACCAACAGCAGCATGTGCGCTAGTATAGCCACGGTACTTAAAATAACCGTTACCTTTTGGCTAGGACCTTGTTGATGAAACAGGCGTGTTAACACGTGAGACGTTGCTAACACATAAAATAAACTGGCAATAATAGTTAAACTAATAATCAGCATTGTGCTTGGGCCACTTATAATTAGAGTCAAATAATTCTTGTTGTTATAAGCACATTGTATTTTATAGCAAAGCAATTGCATAGACCTAAAAAAAGAAACTCAATAAGCTGTGCTTCAATACTGTATTGTGCGCCATCATTTACGGTATACTGTTTTTAATTGAAATTTAATACTATTGCTCCCATCTAATAAGTAAAATGCAAATAAGCGTGAGCTTATTGGGTCAATATAAACGTCTTATCGGAACCGTTACATGTTTGAGAACCTCCAAGAACGATTAGGTAAAACCTTAAAAAATATTAGTGGCCGCGGCCGTTTAACAGAAGACAACATTAAAGATACGTTACGTGAAGTACGTATGGCGTTTTTAGAAGCTGATGTTGCGTTGCCTGTTGTTCGCGAGTTTGTAAAGCAAGTTAAAGAACGTGCCGTAGGTGTTGAAGTAACTAAAAGCTTAAGCCCTGGCCAAGTATTTATAAAAATAGTGCGCGAAGAGCTTGAAAAAGCGATGGGTGAAGCCAACGAAGAGCTTAGCCTAAATGCACAGCCGCCAGCTGTTGTTATGATGGCTGGTTTACAAGGTGCGGGTAAAACAACCAGTGTTGGTAAGCTTGCTAAGTTTTTAAAAGAGCGTAAGAAAAAGTCAGTGCTAGTTGTTAGTGCCGATGTATACCGTCCGGCGGCTATTAAACAGCTTGAAACACTTGCCAGCGAAGTTGACGTGGATTTTTTCCCAAGTGATATTTCGCAAAAACCAGTAGATATCGCCACCGCTGCTATTTCTCATGCTAAAAAGAAATTTATAGACGTAGTTTTAGTCGATACCGCCGGCCGTTTGCACGTGGATAACGAAATGATGGGCGAAATTAAAGACCTTCATAAAGCAATCAACCCAATCGAAACATTATTTGTGGTTGATGCAATGACGGGTCAAGATGCGGCGAATACCGCTAAAGCATTTGATGAAGCGCTACCTCTAACCGGTGTTATTTTAACTAAAACAGATGGTGATGCACGCGGTGGTGCTGCTTTATCTATTCGCCATATTACCGGCAAGCCAATTAAATTTATGGGTGTGGGTGAGCGTACGGATGCACTAGAGCCGTTCCATCCAGATCGTATCGCATCGCGTATTTTAGGCATGGGGGATGTACTTTCATTAATCGAAGAAGTCGAAATGAAAGTCGATAAGGAAAAAGCAGCTAAGGTCGCTGAAAAAGTATTTAAAGGCAACGGCTTTACCCTTGATGATTTTGCAGAGCAATTAAAGCAAATGAAAAATATGGGTGGCATGATGTCGATGCTAGATAAGCTGCCTGGTATGCAAAACTTACCCGATGCTGTAAAAGGCCAAATGGGTGACAAAACCTTCATTCAAATGGAAGCAATCATCAGCTCTATGACCAAACAAGAGCGCGCGCGTCCTGAGATTATTAAAGGCTCTCGTAAAAAACGTATAGCCGCAGGCTCTGGTACACAGGTACAAGAGATAAATAAACTGCTAAAACAGTTTACGCAAATGCAAAAAATGATGAAAAAAATGAAAGGTAAAGGCGGCATGCAAAAAATGATGCGCGGCATGAAAGGCATGTTACCACCTGGAATGATGGGTGGCGGTGGCCCTAAATTTTAATGTAGCGCTTAAATAGCCGCTATATAATGTATAACAAAAGGGCTAATTGGCCCTTTTTTGTTGAATAAATTATGCGCGTGGTGCATGATAATCTATTAATTGCGGCTCAGATCACAGTTTAACCTACTAAAGTGGCTTTTTGCTTCACTTCTTACTTGCATTGTTGCTAAAAACTCGTACAATTCCCCAGCTCCCCATACTGGGGAGTAAATCTTATTAATGAAAACAGTCAATCTATTTAGAGGACGGTATGGTAACTATTCGTTTGCAACGTGGTGGCGCTAAAAAACGCCCTTTCTATCAAATTGTGGTTGCGGATAGCCGTTTCTCGCGTGACGGTCGCTTCATCGAGAAAATTGGTTTCTTTAACCCAATTGCTTCAGGTCAAGAAGAAAAACTTCGTTTAGATTTACCTCGTGTTGATCACTGGGTAGGTCAGGGCGCAGGTCTTTCTGATCGTGTAGCTAAGTTAGTTAAAGACGCTCGTAAAGCGGCTTAATAGGCGTAAGTGTAACCATGAGTCAAGAGAACACCTCATCAATTATTGTCGTAGGAAAGCTCGGTGCCCCATATGGTATAAAGGGCTGGCTTAAGGTACATTCATTTACTGATGATCCCCAAGGGATCTTCGATTTCAGCCCGTGGTTGATAGGGCAACAAGGTAAATGGCAGACCTTAGAAGTGGTCGACTGGCGTCGCCACAACAAAGGCTTTATCGCTAAAATTGCGCAAGTAAACGACAGAGACGAAGCAATGGCTTATACCCATGCAGAAATATCTGTTGATTCAGCGCAATTACCAGAACTCCCGCAAGGCGAGTTTTATTGGCGAGATCTCATTGGCATGTCGGTTGTAACTGATAAAGGTTACAATTTAGGCACTGTTGATGACCTGATGGAGACAGGATCGAATGACGTACTGGTTGTTAAAGCAAACAGTAAAGATGCATTTGGTCAAGCTGAGCGTTTGATTCCTTTTTTAACTGATTCAGTAATTAAAGAAGTTAAATACGAAGCGAGAGAAATTACCGTAGACTGGGATCCTGGGTTTTAATGACTCAAACTAGTTCATTATGGGTAGGGGTAATAAGCCTTTTCCCAGACATGTTTGATGCTATTACACACCAAGGTGTCACTGGTCGCGCAGTGAAAAATGGCTTAATTGACTTTAACTGCTGGAATCCACGTGACTATGCTTTAGATAAGCACAGAACCGTAGATGACCGTCCTTACGGGGGCGGCCCAGGTATGTTAATGATGGTTGAACCATTAAAACAAGCCATTCTTGACGCTAAAAAAGCGGCAGGTGATGGCGCAAAAGTAATTTATATGTCCCCGCAAGGGCGCAAATTAGATCAGCAAGGGGCTAGCGAACTCGCAAACTCCGAAAAGCTGATTTTGATTGCCGGTCGCTATGAAGGTATAGACGAGAGAATAATAGAGTCATACGTTGACGAAGAATGGTCAATTGGTGATTTTATTTTGAGTGGTGGTGAATTACCTGCCATGACATTAATTGATGCAGTAGCGCGATTAGTGCCAGGCGTGTTAGGTCATAACCAGTCAGCAGAGCAAGACTCATTTTCGGATGGCTTGCTAGATTGTCCTCACTATACACGGCCAGAAACATTGGACGACAAACAGGTGCCTGCTGTACTACTCAGTGGAAACCACCAAGAGATTGCAAAATGGCGGCTTAAGCAGTCATTAGGCAGAACTTGGCTACGACGTCCTGACTTGTTGCATAACCTAGCTCTGACTGAGGAGCAAGCGGTATTACTCGCACAATTTCAGCAAGAGTACCAAAAAGCTTGTGGCTAGAAGACAGTTACACCTAGGAAAGTGAGAAACATAATGGCAAAAGTAAACCAAAATATTATTAAAGCGCTTGAAGAAGAGCAGCTTAAAACAGACGTACCAGCATTCGGCGCTGGTGATACAGTAGTTGTACAGGTACGTGTAAAAGAAGGTAACAAAGAGCGTCTACAGGCCTTTGAAGGTGTTGTAATCGCTAAGCGTAATCGTGGTCTTCACTCAGCATTCACAGTTCGTAAAATTTCGAGCGGTGAAGGTGTTGAGCGTGTATTCCAAACGCACAGCCCTCTTATTGATAGCGTAACAGTTAAGCGTCGCGGTGCGGTTCGTCGTGCTAAGCTTTACTACCTACGTGAGCGTTCTGGTAAATCTGCACGTATTAGAGAAAAACTTAACTAATACGCGCTGTTTATCAACGCAAAGAAAACGGGTTGCAGCCTCACGGTTGCAACCCGTTTTGGTTTTTAAGCCATTAAATAACATACTATCTCTTCACAAAAGCACCCCTCTGTATTAAGTAATCTTCACTCGCGTTGCTACATTAGCCTTTTAACCCATACTTGATCCTGTTAGTATTTAACGTATTGATTAGTTTACTTAAATGTAAATGTATATTTACGAAATGAGTTGTTTATAGGTGGAATGAGAAACGTGGCTGAATTAAGTGATTTATCACAATTACGAGATGGCATTGATGAATGCGATGCGCAATTAGTTGCTTTACTTGCAAAGCGAAATGCAATAACCCAAAAAATTGGTGCTATTAAGCAGCAAAATGGCGCCCCCCTGCATGCCCCTGAAAGAGAAGCTGCTTTGCTCGCTGCTCGTCGTGATGAAGCGATTAAACAAGGAGTCAGCCCTGAACTTGTTGAAGACATATTAAGGCGCATGATGCGCGAAGCCTATCAAAACCAACAAGCTAAACTTGCCTGTGCCGCCCCTGATTTATCACCTATTGTAATTGTAGGTGGGCAAGGGGCAATGGGCCAGTTATTTGCTCAGCAGTTTATTCGTTCAGGTTATGAAGTTAAGATTTTAGATAAAGATCAGCAAAACGATGCTAAAGCCATTTTAGCTGGCGCAAAATTAGTGATGATCAGTGTGCCTATCAATGCACTTGAGGCCGTTGTTGCTAAGCTACCTAAACTTGATGATGACTGTTTGCTTGTTGATATTACCTCAGTTAAGCAATCACCCATTAAGGCATTAAAGGCGGCGCACTCTGGGCCCGTTGTTGGCCTGCACCCTATGTTTGGCCCTGATATTTCTCACTGGGTTAAACAAACCGTTGTCGTGTGTGAAGGCCGAGCGCATGATGCTGCAAAAGGCTTACTGCAGCAGTTGCAAGTATGGGGTTGCCAACTTGTTGAGCTAGATGCTAAAAAGCATGATGAAGCTATGCAAATAATACAAGTAATGCGCCACTTAACGACCTTTGTTTATGGGCAGTTTTTAGCAAAGCAAAGCCATACGCTTGAGGAGCTAAGAAGCTGCTCGTCTCCTATTTATCAGTTAGAGCTGATGATGGTAGGGCGCTTATTTGCGCAATCTCCTGAGCTATATTCAGATATAATGTTGGCCCAGTTTGATAATGTTGAGAGTTTATTAGCGCAGTATCAAGAGACCTTTGCACAAACTCTTGAAAAGCTAAAAGCGGGAGATAAAGGCGCACTCATCGATGCATTTGCTGATGCTAAAGCATATTTTTCAGACTCTACCGCGCACTTTTTAACGCAAAGCCGTAGCCTGCTAAATAAAGCAAATGACGCCAAGGTATTAGATTAAAAGGGTTAGAAATGTGTAGTTACTTAAGCTATACGTTGAAAG
>NZ_DCYU01000014.1:10852-24677 GCF_002331165.1 Pseudoalteromonas sp. UBA2102 | reverse complement strand
TAGGCCCTTTTTAGTATTTGCGTGTTAGGTTAGGTATTAACACTCACAGCTTGTAAAGACTCACTTTGATAACAGCCTAAAACGCGCACATATTGAGTATGCTCTTTTAGCTCTTCTAAGGCATGTTGTACTTGGCTATCGGCAAGGTTTGCTTCTAAGTCCACATAAAACACTTCTTCCCACGGGTTACCCGGTACAGGACGAGACTCTAGTTTAACTAAGTTTATTTGATGTTGCTTAAACACCATTAGCGCATCAGCCAATGAACCTGCTTGTTGTTTAGTGGCCATAATAAGGCTGGTTTTAGTCGGTATTTGTTTAGATACCTGCAGAGGTTTGCGCGCCACAACGATAAAGCGGCTGTGGTTTTCACTTTGATTCGCAAGGTTTGATTTAATCACTTCAAGGCCAACGTTTTTACCTGCCTGCGCTGAGCCAATAGCCGCACTATTTGGCGTATTTAAAGCTGACTGAAGAGCACTTGAGGTTGAATCACAGGTTTCATGTTGTAAATCACCGAGGCCTTGTAAAAAGCGACTACATTGAGCAAATGGCTGAGGATGGGCATAAATTTTAGTTAATTGGCTTAATTCAGTATCTGGGGTAGCAAGTAAGCAGTGCTCTACACTGTGTGTAACTTCACCTACAATTGATACTTGAGCATGTTGTAATAAATCAAATACTTCGTTAATACTGCCCGAGCTGGTGTTTTCTATAGGCAGCAAACCAAAATCTGCTTGGCCATTTTCTACTTTGCCCGTAATTTCATCAAACGAGGTACAGCCAATTTCGACTAACTTACCAGGGCGGCGGCTAAAGTATTTATGACATGCTAGTTGACTGTACGAGCCTTGCCCGCCTAAGTAAGTAACGCGATGGGTTTCGCTTAATGCATCGGGGTTTAAGTTTTTTTGCAGCATGGCCTGTTGATGCAGCACAGAGTCTTCCAAAATGGTTTGAAAAACGTTATTTACATAATACGCATCTAGACCAAGCGACTTGCCATAACCAATCAGCTTTTCGAGTAAGGCTAGTTCGCGCGCTTCATCACGAATCGGTTTGTTATTCGCAATTTTATACTCAACAACACCGTGGCTAATACGGCGGCGCTTAGCTAATAACACCAATAGATCGGAGTCTATTTCGTTAATATCGTGTCTGAGCGCGTTTAAAACATCGTTGGTCATTTTGGTTTCCTCATTCCAAAAATAAGTTGCTTAGTGCAACTAAAACAAAAAAGCCTCCCAAGTGGGAGGCTTTGCTATTCGATTGATTTTATCTCACAAACAGTTCAGCCTCTTTTATATAAAGAAGCTAAAAAAAGAAAAAACAGTGCAAGATAAGATAATTTTCATGCTGTTAATGTATGAGGTGTTACTAGCAAAGTCAACAAGCAAGCCAGTTTAAATAGACATAATGAATAATTATCAGCTCCTAGCTAACATTTAGATAAAATTTACAAATAGTTTATAAATATGAATAGGGATCTGGTATATTTCAGGTATTAGCTAAAAATAACAACAACTAAAATAGTAAGGTTGGCCTGTGGTGTATAGACGCCCTCCATCGCGTTTTGGACTAAATTCTTTAAGTGTAAAGCTGTCGTTGCTTATATCTGCAATTTGTTTAATTGCCGGTGTGTGTGCTGCCGCGCTGATGCTTAAATCTGAAGAAAAACAATTAGTTTTCGAAGAGCATGAAGTACTTAAAAGCTCCACCGAATTACTTATCAGGCAATTTGACGCACTAATCAAAACAAAATCAGCCGTTGCCAAACAGGCTAATAATGTTGTGTCAGAGCAGCTATTTAGTGATAGTTCAGCAATCAATTTATCTAACAAAACCCAGTTACAATTTAATAGCGACGGCACTATACGCAGTGCATCGAGCGACGGCCTTTCAGCCGCATTTCTTCCTCAGCAGCATTATTCTCCTTTTTATAAGCGTTTATTTAATAACTCAGAGTCGTTATGGAAAGTCATTTCACCAACCTTAATTCACGACTTTTTTAATTTTTATATGATCACCAAAGACGATTTCATCCGTGTCTCGCCTCCCAATTGGGCGTTAAACGCACCGGCTGAACTCAGAGGCTCTAATGGTGCAACATTTAAGTATGTACAAAGTGATTTAAACCCTAGCAGAGAACCTGTTTGGTCTAAGGTTTATTACGATAAAGTATGGCATAAATGGGTTATTAGTTTGCTTGTCCCCTTGTATGTTGATAATGAATTTTTAGGGGTGACCGGCAGTGATATAGATTTAAACACGCTGATTTCATTTTTACCTGTGGGCGATAAAGAAAAACATTTATTGGTATTTGATAAAAAAGGCCAGTTACTGGCCCACCCGAGCCTAAACCCAGCATTACAAGCTGATTATGGCAGTAATAATAAAACAATTACCACCAACGAGTTTGTTAATCCGCAGCTGCAATCAATTATCAATGAAGCCATTACGATGAAATTACCTGAATATGCAAATTCGTTTGTTCAAAACGATGAAGCGCATATTATTAATATTCGTAAAATTGATAAGCTAGATTGGTATATAGGGGTGTATAAAAAGCGCTCATCAACGTTATCTGCTTTGCAAGATTTAAAGCTTAAGTTTTTTGGTCTGTTTGTACTTTATGCTGTGTTAGTAGCCTTGTTATTACACCAAGCGCTTTATCAACTAGTGCTTCGCAGAATTCATACATTAGTGCACGCAGTAACTGGGTTTGGTAAAGGCCAGTTATTAACTGAGTTCCCGCCAGAAAATAAAGACGAAATTGGCACGCTTAACGGCTCATTTAAAGATATGACCGTAGAGATTCGCAAGCTCATTGATGGGTTAAACCAGCGAATCACTGAAAAAGAAATAGCCGAAAAAGCAGCTAACAGACTTTCTAAAGCGGTTGCGTTTTCGGGCACTGGTGTGGTCATCACCGATGAAAACTTTGTAATTGAGTACGTAAACCCTAAAATGCTTGAGATGACAGGGTTCCCTGAAAGCCATTTTAACCGCGCGCCTTTACTCAATATTATTGCTTCAGAAATGGCTATTTTAGTCGAGGATATTGATATTGATTTACGCAGCAGAAACTACTGGCGTGGCGATACATTAATTCAAGGCAATGACAAACAGCCGATTTGGGTATCGTTGAGTGTTTCACCGATTCGAGAAGAAGGTGGTGAAATAACAAGCTATGTAGCGTCTGCGCAAGATATTTCGTTTGTAAAAGAAAGTCAGCGCAAAATGGAGCAGCTTGCTTATTTCGACACTTTAACAGGCTTGGCTAACCGTACATTTTTTAGGATGCAATTGCGCAAATCAATGGCCCTTGCTGAGCGCGGGCACTATGCCTTTGCACTGTTTTATTTTGATTTAGATGAGTTTAAACGTATTAACGATACCTTAGGGCACGATGCTGGCGATCAGTTACTGAACGAGGTTGCTAATAGGCTTAAAACACGTTTACGCGCCGAAGATACCATAGCTCGCTTAGGTGGTGATGAATTTGCCGTGCTATTAAGCGGTATAGAAAGCCAAGAGCACGCCAGCGACGTTGCTAATACTATTCAAAAAACGCTAAATGTCCCCATCAAACTTGGTAATAATGAAGTTATTGTAAGTGCCAGTATTGGTATTACGATGGCGCCTTACGACAGTCTTGAGGAAGATCAGCTTCTTAAACATGCTGATTTAGCAATGTACGAAGCTAAAGCTAAAGGGCGTAACACCTATCATTTTTATAGCCAAGAGCTAAACGCAGCGGCTAATGAGCGGTTATTTATTGAAAACGAGTTGCGCCATGCAATAAAAGAGCAGCAATTTGAAGTGTATTACCAGCCGCAAATCGACTCGTCAAATCAGCACGTAGTCGGCTATGAGGCACTACTGCGTTGGTTCCACCCAATGGAAGGGCTTATTTCGCCAACTAAGTTTATTCCAATAGCTGAGGCTACAGGGCTTATTGTTGAACTTGGAGAGTGGGTGCTTGAGCAATCGTGTCAGTTTGCAGTGCGTTTAGCTGAGCAAGGTCGCGATAATAATGTTTCTATAAACCTTTCAGCGCGCCAGTTTAAAGATGCCAATTTGGTCCCTATGTTAAGCGGTATTATTAAGCAAACAGGGGTGAGTGCTAAACGATTGCACTTAGAGCTTACCGAAAGCATGCTGATGGGCAACGTAGAGGCGGCAATTACGCAGCTGCATGAGCTCAAGGCGTTAGGGATTTCTATTTCAATCGATGATTTTGGTACTGGTTATTCTTCATTAAGTTATTTAAAACGATTCCCGGTCGACATATTAAAAATTGACCGCTCATTTGTAAAAGATATTCCAGAAGATCCAAATGACATGGAAATAACCGCTGCAATCATTGCAATGGCACAAAAGCTTAATTTAGATGTTGTTGCTGAAGGGGTTGAATCGGTAGAGCAAATTGAATTTTTGCAAAATAATAATTGTTATATTGTACAAGGCTTTTATTACAGCAAGCCTATTCCAGAGCGTGAATTGCCCGCTTTATATGAAAAGCTGAGTAGCCAACATCAAGCGCTTATAACTAAATAAAAATAGCGGGTTTAACCACCCGCTATTTTTACTTTAAATTTAAGCGTTTCTAAAATTGCTTTTAGTTTATCTCTATCGTCGCCTTGCACCTCAATAACGCCTTCTTTAACTGCGCCGCCTTGGCCCATTTTACTTTTAATGGTTTTAGCTAGCTTTTTTAAATCGTGCTCTTTTGAGTCAATGCCAACAACAAGCATTACGCCTTTACCCTTACGACCTTTAGTTTGGCGCTCAATACGAATAAAGCCGTCTTTAAATACTTTGCCAACAGGTTCTTGATCAACTTTTGGCTCGCTAATACGGCCCATATCGGTTGAATATACTAAGCGGTTATCACTCATAATTTACCTAAATAAAAGTTTTTATTGATGTGGCAGATCATAGCAAATTTGTTGGCGAGTGTTTTTATTTTTGCTAAATACTTTTAACAGGTTATATTTAGGTCAAAGGAAATATTATTGGAGTTTATTATGAGTTTAACAAAAAGTTTATCAGTCGATGGAAGTACACTAACGATACAAATTAAAGGTAAATTTGACTTTAATTTAGTTCAGTCGTTTCGCCAAGCGTATGCGCAAATAGAACCAAATACAAATAAGGTGATTATTGATTTAAGAGAAACCGATTACATGGATAGCTCTGCATTGGGCATGTTATTAAACATGAAAAAAACAATAGAAAGCCAAGTGCAAACTATCGAAATTAGTAACTGCCAACCACAACTTAAAAAAATTCTACAAATATCACGTTTTGATAAAAAGTTTGATATTAACTAATGACACATGTACTAATTGTTGACGACCAAGCGTTAAATCGAATTTTACTCGAAAAAATGCTAGTTGAAGAAAACTATAAAATATCCATCGCTTTTAATGGTCTAGAAGCCCTAGAAATATTAGAAAAAGAAGCAATAGATATTGTGTTACTTGATGTACTTATGCCCGTAATGGACGGGTTTGAGGCTGCAAAGCAAATTAAGCAACGCTATAACGATGTTTACCTGCCAATTATTTTTATTACCTCCCTTGAAGACCAAGGAAGTTTTGAACGCTGCTTAGAGGTTGGGGGGGATGACTTTATTCAAAAGCCATTCGAAAAAGTTATTCTGCATGCAAAAATAAAAGCCCATAGCCGCACTCGAGAATTAAGTAAAAAAGCACATAAACAAAATAAGCTACTGGAATATCACCGTAACCAAATTGAGCGTGAGCACGAAATAATAGAGCATATTTTTAGCAACTCGCTCGAAAACCAAGATAAGTTTAAAGACCACTTAGACTTTAGCTTATCACCGGCGTCTATGTTTAATGGCGATATGTTTTTAGTTGCACAAAGCCCTATTGGTAACTTGTATTGCATGCTTGGAGATTTTACTGGGCACGGCCTTGCTGCTGCTATAGGTGCACTGCCAGCATCAAGGGTTTTTTATACCATGGTGCAAAAAGGAATGGCGGTAAATGATATTGCCTCCGAAATAAACATATTACTGCACAACTTATTGCCTGAGCATATGTTTTGCGCTGCAACAATTGTAGAGTTAAGTGCATCAGGTAAAAGTATCACAGCATGGCTTGGCGGTTTACCAGACGCCTATTTGATTGATTGCAACGGTGAAGTTAAACAAACCCTTGAATCACAACATATGGCACTGGGTATATTAGATAGCGATGAGTTTGAATATGAGTTAATTAATTTAGAGGTAGATAAACACACACGGCTAGTACTCTCAACAGATGGAATAATTGAAACAAATAACGATGATGATATTTTTTACGGCGAGCAGCGCTTTTTAACAGCGCTAAAAAGTAAAAGTATGATTAGTAGTCAAGATGTTATCGATAATGTAAACATGTTTGCTAACGGCAGCGAACAGCTAGACGATCTAAGTTTAGTACTCCTAAATTGTTTGTCACTCACACCAGAGCCAGAAGCTAAAGAAGCCTACTCAAACTTAGCGTTTAATTTTTCCCTTAGCTTAAATGCACAGCAAATTAAAAATTCTGACCCTGTTTACGATGTAGTTAATGTACTAAGTAGTGTAGATGGCTTAAAGTCGCATCGCTCAAACATATTTTTACTTTTGTCTGAGGCTTATAACAACGCGCTTGATCATGGCGTACTGGGGCTCGACTCTGAAATTAAAAAACAAGACGATGGCTTTTTTAAATACTACGAATTAAGAGAGCAAGCGTTAAGTGAAATGAAAGAAGCGATGATCATCATTGATATGCGTTATTGCCCAGACACATTGTGTTTATATTTTATTATTTGTGACTCAGGCAGAGGGTTTACCAACGGTGCTTCAACACGTACTGAGCTTAATGCCGAATTTGGTCGTGGCTTATCTTTGCTTGAAGAAGTCGCAGAAAAAGTTACCTACAACGCCAGCGGAAACCAAGTTGAATTGTGTTACAAATTGCTGTAGCTCAGAAAAAAATTCCATGTTACTATCTAAAAAATTTTAGATGTATGGATGGCCAAATGATTTCTTCTTACCTTGATATTGCGCAATTAAATATAGACCCACAATTAATTGCCAAAGAGCTAGAGCAGCTAGAACAGTATATTGCTGCAAGCGCGCTGCCGTCTGTACGTTGGGAATATCAAATTCCTGAACTCGGTGAAGGCGGTGCGTGTAGTTTGTTTGGTTATTTACAAGATGAGCCATTTAAACTTACTGATCACGTGAGCGCGACTTCACAAAACGAGCAAAAACTAGCAAACCTACAAAATATAGTTAATTACATAGAGCAGCAAACACAGGTCGATTGGTATGGTATTTATCAAGCGGTTGACAGTGCTCAGGGTCCGCAATTATTAAAGCTGGCGTATCAAGGTGCGCCAAGCCGTCCACTGTTTCCTCTTACTGAAGCATTTGCAGCAGGCAGCAATAATGTACAAGTTGCATTGTCTAAGCGCGGGCGTGTAATTAACAACATAGAAAACTATTTAGCACAAGGTGGCGAGTACTATACGTGCGACCCTAAAGTGAAAGCTGAAACCTGTTTACCCTTATTTAATGAGCAACATGAATGCGTCGGTATTATAGATGCAGAGGCATTTAGTAACGACTTTTTTGATAGCCGTACACTGGCTGTATTAGTTGCGTGCTGCATTAAAATTCCTCACTTTCTAGTGTAAATATCACTAGCCAAGAAGGTAAGCTTTTATGTTAAGCTTACTACAACAGCCAACCCCTAATTAATGATAAGAGATAGCTAATGTTCTCAGAATTAAAACCATTACCAACAGATCCTATTCTTGGCCTTATGGCAGCCTATAAACAAGATACAAACCCTAACAAGATTGATTTAGGTGTAGGTGTCTATAAAGATGAGCAAGGCAACACACCGGTATTAAAAGCGGTAAAAAAAGCTGAAGCATTTCGTTTAGAAAACGAAACAAGCAAATCTTACATTGGTTTAGCGGGTAACTTAGACTACTGTCAAAAAATGGAAAACCTATTACTAGGTGAGCACCAAGCACTTTTAGCAAACCGCGTACGTACTGCACAAGCACCAGGAGGTACAGGTGCACTTCGCGTTGCGGCTGAATTTGTTAAGCGTTGCAATAAAGACGCAACAGTGTGGGTAACAACGCCAACATGGGCAAACCACATTAGCTTGTTTGAAGCTGCGGGCTTAAACGTTAAAGAATACCCGTACTACGATTACGAAAACAAAGATTTATTGTTCGACGACATGATAAACACCCTTAAGCAAGTACCAAAAGGGGATATTGTGCTACTTCATGCTTGTTGTCATAACCCAAGTGGTATGGACTTAAACGAGACACAGTGGAACACAGTTGCTCAGCTTGCAAAAGAAGTTGGCTTTACACCACTTATTGATATTGCTTACCAAGGCTTTGGCTCGTCACTTGAAGAAGATGCACGTGGACTGCGCATTTTAGCTGATGCAGTAGAAGAGCTAATTATTTGTTCATCATGTTCTAAAAACTTTGGTTTATACCGTGAGCGTATTGGTGCGTGTTCAATTATTGCAAAAGACACTGCAACCGCTGATATTTCAAATTCAGTGCTATTAAGCGTTGTTCGTAGTATTTACTCTATGCCTCCAGCGCACGGTGCTGACATTGTAAACACTATTTTAAGCAGCACAGAGCTTACACAAATGTGGCACAGTGAGCTTGATGAAATGCGTAATCGTATTAATGGTTTACGTAGCTTAATTAAAGAAAGCTTAGCAGCAAAAGAGATAGAGCAAGACTTTTCGTTTATTGAACGTCAACACGGTATGTTTTCTTTCTTAGGTATTAATAAAGAGCAAATTGCGCGCCTGCAAAAAGAATACGGTATTTACATTGTTGGTTCTAGCCGCGTAAATGTAGCGGGTATTAGTGATACTAACATTGAGTATTTCGCAAACGCCGTTGCTGACGTTTGTAAATAATACTATTACTTAACAGTAATAAAAAACCGCCCAGCCTAAACTTTAGGCTGGGCGGTTTTTTTAGCTGTTATTTATACCAATTAGCTAATACCAATCTGCAATAATACTTAATCATTTTACGGGCTAAACGTGTCGCTACCTGCGTTAAAAAGCTCTCATTTAGAACACCTAAATAGCGAATTTTTTGCCGAACTATCAACACGTTTATCCTCCCTCAAAGTAGATCACTTAATTAAGCGAATTGGTATAACTATAATTACAGCACTATTCGCTATCGATTAAGTCTTCTACGCCTACAATCAGCCATGGAGCATCTGAGGTGGTAGCACGCTCAAGGTGCCAAATCTCTAAAATAGGCTCTTCTTTTTTATCGTCTAAGTCGCGGTATTTGCCTTTAAATTGCACACTTACTTGCCACGAATTTGCTGTTGTTTCAGCGCGTACAAGCTCGGCATCAATAAACATCACCTCAGTCGCTACCCGTTCAATCGCTTCGCGCTCAGTTTTAAACTCTTGAGCTAACGATGGGCTTAAATACTCAGCCATCGTGGCGTAATCTGCATTATTCCACGCAGTTTGCATAGTGTGATAGTGGCTACGCGCGCCTTGTAAAAAGCCATTTACGTCAAAATTAGGGGGTAAATTGAAAGGTACTTGCTCAGTGTGTGCGCTTTGCTGGGTAAAACCACTGCTGGTAGGTTGCTCTGGGGCTGCTTGCTTAAAAGCAGAGTGCCCCGTAGCGTGAGTACCGGCTAATTGCGGGGAGTTGCGAGCGCGCATAAACCCCGTAATAAGTTTAAACAAAATAAAGGCAACGCCTGCTAATAAAATAATTTCTAATAGCTGCATGCCCTCAAAGTTATCTCCTAGCATAGCGGCAATTAAACCGCCGGCTAACAATCCGCCTAATACGCCGGCCATAATGCCTTTTTTACTGCTTTTTGTCTTGGCTGCAGGTGCTGTGGTATCGGCTTTTTGCTTTTGTGTGGTTTGTTGTGTTGCTGGGGTTGTACCGCGTTTACTACTACCAAACTTTTTGCGTGCGTGTGCATCAAAACTTGCTGTACACAGTAGTGCAAGTAATGAAAATATAACGATGATGTTCTTCATGTAATTCCCTAAGTTAAACTGAGCGGTGAGTATAATTAACTTTTCAGTAAAAATTAATAATTACATTTAAAATCAATTGTTTTGGATGAAAAATGAGCGCTGAATAGGCACAAAAAAACCGCTCAGTGTTACTCAGCGGTTTTTAGTCGTTAAGCGCTAGTTACAGCCAGCGAATGGCATTGGTAACCCGCTCGTTGTACACATTAATTGGCGCGCCGGAATTAGCCACTAAAATAGTATCGGCTTTGTCGCCTCGATTAATATGACCTGCAAAGCGCGCATCATGAAAATCATCTTCGCCAAACCCAAACGACTTATTCTCAGAAGGAACAATAAAGACCGTCATGGGGCCAAAGTCCGACTCAAAAATTAAGTGCAGACCTTTTTCACCTTTAAAGTCGCAAAACATTGCATAAGTAATTTTACCTGGCAGCTCTTCTATATGAGCGCCTAGCAGTGCAAGCTTATCGTTAACGCTTTGTAGGCTAATAGCATTGGTTTTTTCAAGGGCGGTAATTTCATGGTAAACATGGGTTAAAGCATGTTCGCCTGCTTCATGAGCAATGTGTTGCTCTGTGCTAAAAAAGAATGCGCCAATAGCTACAAAAAAAGACGCGGCTAGGGCTAAGTGAACACGGTCAAACTTAAAACGTGAGCGTGCATCTACAACGTTATCCCCAGTTGCTTGCTCTTCTTGCATTGCTTTTTCTTTTAACGAGGTGTTTAAAAGAATACGCTCAGCAAGGTTGTCAGGCACAGGCACATCTAACGCATCTTGAATTTGTTTATCAAAGTCTTTCATATCGCTTATAAAGTTTTGTCGCTCAGAGCTCTCTTTAGCAAACTCTAAAAGCTCCTTATCTAAATCGTTTGGCTGCGCAATAGTGCGTCGACGAAACTCAAGTTCATCCATTATTTTGATGCCCCTTTAAGTTGTTCATCATCACGGCTTAAAGCCTCTTTAAGTTGGTTTCTGGCACGGTACAAACGAGTCATAACCGTGTTTTTATTTAAATCGAGAATCTCTGCTATTTCTTCACCAGAGCACCCCATAACAACTTGCAGAAGTAAGGGTTCTCTGTATTCATCAGATAGCAGCGCAATTTGGCGTTGGATAACCGTTTGCTCCATTTCATCATCTAACGAATGGCTGGTTTCATCGACAAGTGTATCGTTTTCTACATCGCTGTAGTCAAACTGCTTGCGCTCAAAGCGACGTGCATTTTCTCTACGCAAAATAGTCAGCAGCCAAGGCTTGGCGGCTTTTTGATCCAATAATGAGTCAAGCGAGCGCCAAGCACGTAAAAACGTTTCTTGTACTAGGTCATCTGCAATATGTGGGTCACGGCATAACCAATAAGCAAAGCGATAAAGCTCCTTATTATATACATGGACCAAGGCTTCATAGCGCTTTTGTTTCTCTGCCATATCAACTAAGACCTGATTATTTGATTTTTTCTTTCCAAGCATAAGTACTTTTTTAATTAAAATTTATTATTTAATGCATGAAAAGACCTAAATTTATCAAACTAGTTAATAAAGGTCTTTTAATACAGCTTGTTGCGACTTTGTACGTTGAACTTGGTGCTGCTCAATTATGTTAATAATAGCATTAAGATCGACATCTGCACTGCTATTTGCATAAAGAGCTGACTGTAAACGGTTAACCTGCGTCGCCAGTTCATCATTATTGATGTTGTGTATTAACGTATCTATCGCAGCCACCTTTTTGCCTGTAAGCTTAATCGCTACCTCATTTAGTTCGCTATAAAATGCATTGAGATTATTTGATTTAGCTGCATTTTTAAGCGCGTTTAATGAAAGCGTTTGGGCTTTATTTACAGATACACTGTTATTTTTTTGCTCATTATTAGTAGAACGGCTTAACCAATAAAAAATTGCAGTGATTATCCAAAAAATATACCCAAGCACGGCAATAATAATTAACCAAAGCGGAATAACACTTTGCGGCGCGGCTATTGTTGTATTGGGCTGCTGTGTAATACTTACTTTATTAGCAGGCAAAGTTGGCTCACCTGTATTAAGGTTGTCGTTTGCAATAGCACCTGGGTTTATAGCATTGGCGCTAGGAGTTACCGTTATAGTGCGCTCAGGCAATGTAGCGTAACTAATGCGGTTTATTTTGGTGTTATACCAAGGCAGTGTTATTTCTGGGAGGGTGTAGGTGCCCGCTTTTTGTGGTAATAACGCAAATGACGCTGTTTGCTGAGATACAACCCGTCCGTTTCTTACGGCATTGTTTGTTTCTACATCATCGGGGTAACTGCGAATTCCTGCAATGGTTTTCATATCAATTTCGGGCAGTTGCTCTTTAGTAACCCCTAATGCGGTTAAGGTAATAGTGCGTGTAATAGGCGTGCCAACTTCTACAGTATTTTCATCAGGCTGCCACTGCTCATCAATATTAACTAACTCACTCGGTAGCCATGCGCCTTTATAGTTTGCCGGAATAGGTTTTATCTCAAGTTGCTGATCATCCCCTAAAGCCGACACCTCTAATTGGCGGTAATTTTGCTGTACACGACCTTGAAACGTAGGACCAACAATGGTGTATACACCACTTTTTTGCGGTTGTAGTAAGTATTCTCGGGTGATCACTAAATAACGTTTACCATCTACAAGCTCATAGCTTTCGGTTTGTTTACCTAATTGTGTAAGCTGTGCATCTTGCATACTGGGCGTACTTAGGCTGCCATCAAGCAGCTCTTTTGCTAGGTAGAGTTTAATCGTATATACGCCAGCTTCTTGAACAAACAACGAGTCACTTGAGAGCGATGTTTTTAAAAAAATATCGTTATTTTTATCAGCATCGGCAGCGCGCTTTGCCACTTTTAATTTTATTGGCTGCGAGCTTAAACCGGCCACGTTAAAAGCCGGAATGGTGTATTCACCTTCATTACGGGTCATTAACTTAACAGACCAGGTTGTTTGCTTATTAATGCTGCCATTTATAATGTTGGTGCGCGTACTTAAACTTGTTGGCCCAACTACAAAGTCTTTAAGTAACACCGAGGTGTCGGGTTGCTCGCTTTTTATTGTGTCGTCAACTGAAATGTTAAGCATAAAAAATTCGCCAGCAAGGACTGGGTTTTTATCTACACTTGCCTCTAATTTGGTGGCGGCCCATGATGGCATCGCACTTAATAGCAATAAACAGCAAAATAATCGCATTACCATGATTTTTCTACTCCTGTAGGGCGACGTTGATATTGTCTTTTTTGGGCTTCTAATTGCATTTTATTCCGTAATAAAATTGCCGGATCGTCCGGTACTTTTCTTAATAACTGGTTAAGCTGCTGGGCTTTTTCTTTCTCTTCGTTGGTGAGCTCACGCGTTTGTGCTTGCGCGGCTTGTTGTTGAGCGTTTTGCTTTTGCTCATCTGTTAACGTTTGCTGCTGCGCTGTTTGCGGCTGAGTATTTTCAGCCTGTTCTTCGTTTGTTTGCTCAGGCTGTTTTTGCTCTTGATTAGCTTGTGGCTGAGTTTCTAGTTCTGGCTCATTTTGTTTATCTGATTGTGAACCCGACTCAGCACTTTGTTGCTCTTGCCCAGTGTCAGACTCATCACTTGGCTCACCTTGCTGATCTTGTGATTGCTCGCCTTGACTTTGCTCTGATTGAGAATCGCTATTTTCACCTTGTTGGCTTTGATCTGATTGCTGATTGTTTTGTTGCTCACTTTGATCAGATTGTTGCTGGTTATCTTGCGAATCACCCTCTTGCTG
>NZ_DCYU01000014.1:0-10501 GCF_002331165.1 Pseudoalteromonas sp. UBA2102 | reverse complement strand
TGCTCAACCAAAGCTTGGTTATCAGCGGCTTCGCTAAAGTTAGGTTGTAGCGTTTGTGCTTGTTTGTAAGCATCTATGGCTTGTTCTAGCTGTCCTGATTTGGCAAGCGCGTTGGCATAGTTATAAAAACCAGTGGCTGATTTATCTTTACTAAAGGCTTCTAGTGCGGCATCAAAATTACCTTGTTGGTACAACGCAGACCCTTTTAAGCTGCTTGAGTCGGCATTGGCGGCCCGTTCAAAATCTTTATTTTTATAAGCATCTAGCGCTTGCTGATCAGTGTTTTTTAAAAAAGAGGGGAGCTCTAATGCACTTGCCTGTTGGGTTGGCAAAACGCTGAGTACTAAAAAGGCGCCTACAAATGCTGCACTTCTAAATAAATAAAGGCCTAAGGGAAGTAAAATAAGTAATCCATATATACCTGCGTCTATGCGCCACAGGGCATGGCTTTGTTTTTCATCTTTTAATAACTCACTGTTGGCACTTGGTGCAAAAGTGGCTATGTCACTGCTGCTTGGTTGGTAAAGGGCAAACTTTCCACCACTGCGGGTCGCTAGGCTTTTTAAGCGGCTTATGTTAATGGTGGGGATGACTATTTGACCGTAGCTGTCTTTTAAAAAACCGCCTTCAGGTAATTTAATTGGTGCGCCTTGCTCTGTGCCTACGCCATAAATATTTAGCCGATAAGAAGAATTACTGGTAAAGCTAGTAATATCGCTTTGCTCTTCTTGGTCTATGCCATCGGTGACTAATATTATATCGCCATCAATATAGCCTGCTTGTGTTAAAAGCTCTTTTGCCATATCAAGGCCAGCTAAAACATTAGAGCCTTTGTCGGGCATAATGTCGGGGCTTAAACTCGGAATTAAATTAGTAAGCGTAGTGGCATCGTTTGTAAGTGGCGAAATAGTAAATGCACTGCCGGCATAGGCAACTAAAGCGGTGTCGCCTTCTTTAAATAGCTCAATCATATCGAGTGCTTTAAAGCGTGATTGCATTAAACGATTTGGTGCTATATCGGTACTGTACATTGAGTACGACATATCCATTACAATCACACGGGCACTTTTACTTTGAAATACAGGAACCTGTTTTTCTTCAAAACTAGGACCTGCACTAAAAATAATAGCTAAACAGCAAAATACAGCGACCAGCCAAAGTGGCTGGCTGGCTTTAGTGTTTGACTCGTTCATAATAAACGGCGCCAAATGAGGGGCAATTAGGTTATCTGCGCTTTGTTTTTTATGCTTAATAAAGGCTATAAAAAACAACGCAAGTGCAGGTATTAAAAGCCACAAAACAGCGGGACGAATAAATGTAAAGTCCATTAGTTAGGCTCCTTTAATGCACGTAAGGTGCTTAACATTACTTTTAAACTAATGAGTAAAATAGCAATAAGTAGTGGGTAGTAAAACAATGAGCTTTGCGGGCGAAATGTTTGCTCATCTGCGCTAATTGGCTCTAATTTATCAAGCTCTGCGTAAATTTGCTGAAGGCCAGCCACATCTTTGGCTCTAAAATATAACCCACCGGTTTGTTCGGCAATGTCTTTTAACAAGCTTTCATCTAAGCTGCCCCCACTCATACCACCCATATTAAATAGGCTAAATCCTCGGGGGTTATCTGAGCCAACACCTATGGTATATACTTTTATGCCTTCCTCGCGGGCAAGGAGTAGGGCATCTTCAGGTTTTAAATTACCTGCGGTGTTTTGGCCATCAGTTAATAGCACCACAATACGGTTACTTTTATCTTTGTTGGCAAAACGCTTTACCGATAAACCTAGCGCATCGCCAATAGCAGTGGCACGCCCAACTAAGCCAATTTGAGACTCACTGAGCATTTTACTTACGGTTTTAACATCGCGAGTCAGTGGCGTTTGTAAAAATGCGGTGTCGCCAAATAATATCAGGCCTAACCTGTCGCCTTGGCGCTGCTCTATAAAGTCACTCAATACCGCCTTTACCATAGTGAGGCGATCAACATATTGGCCGTTGTAAGCCATGTCTTGTTCGGTCATTGAGCCAGATAAATCGACCGCAAGCATTATATCGCGCCCTTCGTTTGGTAATGAAATAGGGTCGTCTAACCATGTCGGGTTGGCTGCAGCAGTGACCAGTAATAGCCAAAGTAGCCATTCAAAAATAGTTAGTTTACGTGCGCTTTTTTCAAGGCTTTGGCTGGCTAAGTTATGTTTGGCAAAGCTTGGAATACGTAACCGGGTATGTGCGTTACTGGCAGCAGGTTTTAATAATAAAAGTAATAAGGGCAGAGGTAGTAATAAAAACAACCATGGCCAGCTAAATTCAAACATGTACTGGCTCCTTTAGTTTAAATTGCTTTATGCCTTGGCGTAATTTTTCGTTAAGCGCGTCATTGGTTTGCTGCGCATTATACAGGCTTAAAAGCTCATGCTCGGTAAAGCTTAAACCGGTTAAGGTATTAAGTGTGTTACACCAGTTAGCAGTTGATTGCGTTGCTAGGCGTTTATCGTAATACTCTATTACTAAGCGCTTTAAAATAATATGAAGTGTTTGCGCGCTTTGCTCGTTGTGGCTTAAATCGATTGCGTAGCGCTTAGGCTTTTTAAATTTATAATTTTTGTAAAACCAAAAAGCAGCTGCACAGATTGCTATGAACAGCAGGGTAATAATAACCCACCAAGCAGGGGCGAGTGGCCACCAACTAACTTGGCTTGGCGCTATTATATCGTGCAGGCCATCGAGTGGATTGGTTTGCATGGTTATTTTCTCACTAATTGCAGCTCAAGCGGGCTCGCTGCATTGAATGATATTAAGTTAAGACCCGATTTAGTTAAGCGATTTAGACGTGCGCTAAATGCTTGCTCGGCGTTTTTTGCAAAGCGTTCTCTAAAGCTTTTATCCATAAGCGGTAGCGCAAAATCTTGGCCGTTGGCATTAACAGTGACAGCGTTTTTAAACGCGGGGAGCGTATGTTCAAACGGATCACTTATATAACAGCCTATCAGCTCACAGTGGCGGCTTAGTATTTCTAATTGTTTAAAGCTTGCATCATCTAAGGCATTAAAGTCAGAGACTAAATACACTAAGCTGCCAGGTTTAGCTAAGTGGTTAAGGCGTTTTAAATTATCGCTAAAGTTGTTGGTTGCTTGTTTGTCTATATTGTTAAGTGCTTGCTGGTGGCTGTCGCATAGATTATGACACAGCTTTAATACCGCTTTTTCGCGGGCGCTGGGCTTTAGTTCTAAATGCGAGTGTTGATTAAACACAATACCGCCAATTCTATCTCCGCGTTGACACGCCGACCACGCAACTAGCGCGCTAATGTGCGCAGCCTGTACCGACTTAAGCAGCAGCTTTGAGCCAAATAGCATAGAGTTTGAAAAATCAGTAAATACAAAAACTGGGCGCTCTTTTTCTTCTTGAAAAAGCTTTGTATGGGTTTCGCCGGTACGCGCTGTTACTCGCCAGTCAATAGAGCGAATGTCATCACCTTGCTGGTAATGACGCACTTCGGCAAACTCCATGCCTCGGCCTTTATGGGGCGCAAGGTATTGCCCAGTTAAACTGTTTTTAATTTTAACTTTAGGTGCCAGCTCTAATAACTGTGCTTTAGCTTTGTAATACAGCAGTTCTTTTAGCGCTAAATTTACACCGTGGCTGTGGCTTTCTTTTAGCCACGCCTTTGAGTCTAATTGTGTTTGCATAACTTAGGGTACGGCTACAAGTTCAACAATGCGGCTTATAACCTGATCTTTAGTAATGCCATCAGCCTGTGCTTCGTAGCTTAAAATAATACGATGGCGCAGTACATTATGTACAACGGCTTGAATGTCATCGGGTGCTACAAAATCGCGGCCATGTAACCAAGCGTGGGCACGGGCACATTTATCAAGTGCAATGGTAGCACGCGGGCTTGCGCCAAACTCAATCCAACGGCCAAGTTGCTCATCAAACTTAGCCCCTTCACGAGTGGCAATAATAAGCTGTACTAAATATTGCTCAAGCGGCTCGGCTAAATACAAGCCTAAAATAGCTTGGCGAGCGGCAAATAAATCGCTTTGGGTAATTTGTTGCATAACCGCTTGTTGTTCATTAAGAGCTTCACCACGGGTTAACCGCAGTATGTCTAGCTCGTGCTCTGCACCTGGGTAATCAATGCTTAAATGTAATAAAAAGCGGTCTAATTGTGCCTCTGGCAGTGGGTAAGTCCCTTCTTGCTCCAGCGGGTTTTGGGTCGCCATTACCATAAACAAATCGCTTAGCGGGTAGGTGTTTTTGCCTACCGTTACTTGGCGCTCTGCCATGGCTTCTAGTAGTGCTGATTGTACTTTTGCTGGGGCACGGTTTATTTCATCGGCTAAAATAAGGTTATGAAATAAAGGGCCTTTCTCAAACACAAACTCGCTGGTTTGTTGGCGGTAAATATCGGTGCCGGTTACATCGGCAGGTAATAAGTCGGGCGTAAACTGTACGCGCTGGAACGAGCCTTCAATACCTTTAGCAAGGGCGTTAACAGCACGGGTTTTTGCAAGCCCTGGCGGGCCTTCTACTAATAGATGGCCATCCGCTAAAATGGCAATAAGGAGTGCTTGAGTAAGCTCTGGCTGGCCAATAATTTGTGTATCTAAGTACGTTTTTAATTGTTTGAATGCGTTAGCTGCCATAATAAATAGACTTCCTCGTCAGCTGGGTTTGTACCTAATTTATTTTAGGTGATTAATACTGACCTAGTTATAAGGTTTATAAGTGAGTAACTCAAGAGTTAGACTGTATTTTTAAAAATAGTTCGTTATTTTTTAACGGTTTTTAGCGTACCACAAAACTTTGTAAAAACGCGTAAAAAAGCCTATTGTGGTAGTCAATATTAAGCACTATGTATATATCTACCTTTAGTGCTTTTGTATAAATTTGTGTTTATCTATTGGCTTTAGCACACGGGTTGTTTAGAATCGAGGAAAACAAACAGGTCAGACCTGTCAGCGGGAGAGCATAAATGTCTGAGCAAAACATACTAAAAACACCAAAAGGCGACCGTATTGCCATCGTTAGCGGCTTACGTACTCCTTTTGCAAAACAAGCAACAGCGTTTCACCATGTACCAGCCCTTGATATGGGTAAGTTGGTGGTTAACGAAATGCTTGAACGATTAAATTTCGACAAGTCAGAAATCGATCAACTTGTATTTGGTCAAGTAGTACAAATGCCAGAAGCGCCAAATATTGCACGTGAAATTGTTTTAGGTACGGGTATGCCAGTAGGCGTAGACGCGTATTCAGTATCGCGCGCGTGTGCTACCAGCTTTCAGGCCATTGCTAATGTAGCTGAATCTATTATGGCAGGCTCTGTAAATGTAGGTATTGCCGGTGGCGCCGATTCATCTTCAGTATTACCTATTGGCGTAAGTAAAAAATTGGCAGGTAGCTTAGTTGATTTAAACAAAGCACGTACCTTAGGCCAGCGTTTACAAATATTCTCAAAACTGCGTTTAAAAGATTTATTACCAGTACCGCCTGCGGTTGCTGAGTACTCAACAGGCCTTTCAATGGGGCAAACTGCTGAGCAAATGGCTAAAACACATAACATAAGCCGTGAAGATCAAGATGCACTAGCGCATCGCTCGCATTCACTTGCAACCCAAGCATGGGCCGATGGCAAGTTAAAATATGAAGTAATGACGGCGCACTTACCGCCATATAAAAGCTTTATTGAAGAAGATAATAACATTCGTAAAAATTCTACAGTTGAAGGCTACGCTAAGCTTAAACCAGTATTTGACCGCCAACATGGCTCGGTTACCGCTGCTAATGCAACACCATTAACCGATGGTGCAGCTGCCGTACTGATGATGAGCGAAAGCAAAGCAAAAGCACTAGGCTACGAAATTTTAGGTTATGTACGTAGCTTTGCCTTTTCGGCAATTGGTGTAGAAAAAGACATGCTAATGGGCCCAGCGCATTCAACGCCTATCGCACTTGATAGAGCAGGAATTACACTTGCTGATTTAGATTTAATTGAAATGCACGAAGCCTTTGCATCGCAAACACTTGCCAATATGAAAATGTTTGCATCAGATAAGTTTGCGCAAGAAAAACTTGGTCGTAGCAAAGCAATTGGCGAAATTAACATGGATAAGTTTAACGTTAATGGCGGCTCACTGGCATATGGTCACCCATTTGCAGCAACCGGTGCTCGTTTAATTACGCAAAGCTTACACGAGCTTAAACGTCGTGGTGGCGGTTTAGCATTAACAACAGCGTGTGCTGCTGGTGGTTTAGGTGCAGCCTTTGTATTGGAGAGCGCGTAATGACAGATTCAGTATTTAATTTAACGGTAGATGAAAACAAAATTGCCGTAGTAACCATTGATGTGCCGGGTGAGAAAATGAACACCCTGCGCGACTCATTCGCTGATGACTTAAAAGCTTTACTTGAAGCGGCTAAGCAAGAGTCAGTAAAGGGGATGGTATTTATAAGTGGTAAAAGCGATAACTTTATCGCGGGCGCTGATGTAAAAATGCTTGATAGCGTGCAAAAGCGTGAAGATGCGTTAGCAATTAGTGAACTTTGTCATCAAGCCTTTTTTGATATGACAAAACTACCTTATACAACAGTAAGTGCAATACATGGTGCTGCGCTTGGTGGTGGTTTAGAGTTTGCTTTAGCGTGTGATTACCGCGTAGGCACAGATAGCGATATGACTAAAGTAGGCCTGCCTGAAGTACAACTTGGTTTATTACCAGGTGGCGGTGGTACGCAGCGTTTAACTAAAATTGTAGGCATTCAAAAAGCACTTGAATGGATGCTAACAGGCAAGCAGATTCGCCCTAAGCAAGCTAAAAAAGCAGGCGTATTAGATGATGTAGTACCACAGAGCGTATTACTAAAAGTCGCTAAAGAATTTGCCGCTAAGAAAAAGCCAGCAGATAAAGAGCCAAAGCTTGATAAAGTAAGCAAATTATTAGAGTCAAACCCGTTTGGCCGCAACTTTATCTTTAAAAAAGCCAAAGAAAACGTCCTTAAAAAAACCGGCGGACATTATCCTGCACCGCTTGCGATTATTAAAGCTGTGCGTGCAAGTGTAGAGCTTGATAAATTAAAAGCATACAAAACAGAAGCTGAAAGCTTTGCAACACTTGTAATGAGTGATGAATCTAAAGCGCTTCGCGGTATTTTCTTTGCAACCACTGAAATGAAAAAAGAGTGGCGCAACGACGATGCGCCAGCAATCAGTAAAACAGCTGTTTTAGGTGGCGGCCTAATGGGTGCTGGTATTGCGCATGTAAGCGCAGTAAAAGCCAAAGTACCTGTACGTATTAAAGATGTAGCAGAGCAGGGCATTAGTAATGCCATGAACTACACCTACAAAATTTTAGATAAGCGCCTTAAACGCCGCATTATGTCTAAAGCTGATATGCAGTTAACAATGAACCGTATTACCGGTACTACCGACTACAGTGGCTTTAAACACATTGATTTAGTAGTAGAAGCTGTTTTTGAAGATTTAGCCTTAAAGCAAGGTATGGTTGCCGATATAGAGCAGCAATGCCAAAGCAATACTATTTTTGCAAGTAACACGTCATCACTGCCTATTTCACAAATTGCAGCACAGGCACAGCGCCCTGAAAACGTGATAGGCCTGCATTACTTCTCGCCAGTTGAAAAAATGCCATTAGTGGAGATTATTCCGCACGAAGGGACTTCACAAGAGACTATAGCGCGCGTAGTTAACTTTGCACGTAAGCAAGGTAAAACGCCCATTGTGGTAAAAGACATGGCAGGCTTTTACGTAAACCGTATTTTAGCGCCTTATGTAAATGAAGCAGCTAATTTAATGCTTGCCGGTGAGCCAATTGAAAAAATTGATGCAGCCCTTGTAGAGTTTGGTTTCCCAGTTGGGCCGCTTGCTTTACTTGATGAAGTAGGGATTGATATAGGCTCTAAAATAGCCCCAATTCTTGAAAAAGAATTAGGCGAGCGTTTTAAAGCGCCAGATGCATTTTCTCGTATGATTGATTCAAAACGCCTAGGCCGTAAAACGGGTCGTGGTTTTTATGAGTACGATAAAAAGAGCAAAAAAGTTGACGAGTCAGTGTATGAGCTATTAGGTGTAACCCCTGCACCGCGTTTAAATAAAAGTGAAATTGCTAAGCGCTGTGTATCACAAATGCTTAACGAAGCCGTGCGTTGTTTAGACGATGGCATTATTGCCAGCCCACGTGATGGCGACATTGGCGCTATATTTGGTATTGGCTTCCCACCGTTTTTAGGTGGACCGTTTAGCTATATGGATAAATTGGGCGCCAGCAAGGTTAGCTCTGAAATGTCTACATTAGCGAATAACAATGCAAATTTTGCCCCATGCGACACGTTAGTAAGTATGGCTGAATCAGGCGCTAAGTTTTATCAAACGCAGCCTGTTGCAGATGAGCCAAGCCCAGCACCTGTTGCTGAACAAGCTATAGAAGCAGAACCTGCTGATGAGCAACCTCAAGAAGAGAGCGTTGACTCACCAAAACAAGACTCGTAAAACAGCTTGATTAAAAAAACCGCATTATATGCGGTTTTTTTATATCTGCTATTTGTAAATATAGAATACTAGGGCGCAATAATACCAACCCGCAATAATACTTAATCATTCTGCGGGGCTAAACGTGTCGCTACCTGTGTTAAAAACGTGCATTTATAAAACCTAAATTGCCAGTTTTTATTTAGTTATCGACAGGTTTTTACCCTCAAATAAGACTTATAATTAAGTGGCTTGCTATAAAGTATGTTAGCTTAATTTGCAGCTAAGTAGATAAGAGGTAAACCATCATGCAGTTGTTTACAGCACGATTGGCAATGCGCCCACTTCAAAGCAGTGATTGGCCATTATTTTTGCAGTTACATCAAAATCCTACCGTGATCCGTTATTGCTACGATATGCCCAGCGAAGCGTTTGTACGCAGCCGGTTTGAACAACGTTTAAAAAGTTGGGATAGCACTTCTACTCATCCACTTTGCCTTGTGGTATTTGATAAGCATTCAAATGAGCCCATGGGTGTAACGGGGTTTACATACGAACTTGAGCAAGCTGAGCTAGGCTATTTGTTTTTACCCGCGTATTTTAATCAAGGCTTTGCCAGTGAGTCATTGCGTGCCGTGATTGAGTGGGCATGGCAACAATGCGGTATTGCACAGTTTAAAGCCGTGGTTACAAAGGGGAATATAGGGTCTGAAAAGGTATTACAAAAGTGTGGATTAACGTTAACTGGCATTAATACGCAAGCGCACACTATTAATAATACACGTTATGATGATTTGATATATACATTAAAATTGTAGCAAATAGGGCTAGCAAGCTAGCCCGTGATGGTGGTTTCTATAGATGTGCTTCAATTGCTTTACGGTCTTTTTCTGGCATATTCTCAACAACTAATTTGAACGAATTATCGATCATTCTTTCAATTTCGCCTTGTGGAATAGAGCCATCTAATATCACCGTATTCCAAAGCCGCTTGTTCATATGATAGCCAGGGATCACCGCAGGAAAAATATCACGCAATTTAAGTGCTTCATCGGGATCGCACTTTAAATTAAGCCACCAAATAGGATCTCCATCATCATTAACGTCTCCATCATTACCTAAGGCAAGGGTGGCAAACATTTTATGATTTACTTTATAAACATCAACCTCTTGAGCAAATGGTTTTGTCACTTGCACCAAGGGCTTCTTTACTAAATACTCATGTACTGTGTTTTGGTCCATGATCCAATCCTTGAAGTCATACTCGGTAGAGATACCATAGCAGTTTTTTTCGCTTTTGATTATAGGTATTTAGTTTTAAATTAAAAATTTGCAAGTCTATATCAAATGCAGCCCCAAATTAACGTATTTTTAGTTGAACAATACCCAGTTCGTGGTATGTTTCTGGCAATCAAAAAAATAATAGGAAAACCCCCATGCCAAAGGCGAGTGAAGTTAAAAAAGGAACCGCGATTGAGTTTAATAATCGCGTGTTGGTAGTTAAAGATATTGTACGTTCAGTTCCACAAGGCCGTGCAGGCGGTAGTTTGTACCGTATGCGTTTATACGATGTAGTAACAGGTGCAAAAGTAGACGAAACCTTCAAAGACAGCGACATGCTTACCCTAGCAGATTTAACTCGCCGCGAAGCAATGCTTTCGTACATTGATGGCGATGAATACGTGTTTATGGATAATGAAGACTACACGCCGTATAACTTAAACAAAGAGGCGATAGCAGAAGAAATTCAATTCGTTAACGAAGAAACGCAAGGCGTACACGTTATTGTAATTGATGGCTCGCCTGTAGGTTTAGATTTGCCATCAAGCGTAGAGCTGGTTGTTGAAGAAACAGACCCTTCAATCAAAGGCGCTTCTGCCAGTGCACGCTCTAAGCCTGCACGCCTGAGCACGGGTTTAACCATTTCGGTGCCTGAGCATATATCTACGGGCGACCGTATCCGTATTAATACGGTTGAGCACAAATTTATGGGTCGCGCTGAAAAGTAACCC
>NZ_DCYU01000049.1:23001-37194 GCF_002331165.1 Pseudoalteromonas sp. UBA2102 | reverse complement strand
ATTAAAACGAATACTGCAGCCTTAATGAGATTGCATTGCCCGATGTGATAGTACCGCCTGCTTCAAAGTAGTCGGCTTTAATGTAGTCGGCCATAAACTTTATGTTTTTGTTTACGGTGTAGTTAACACCAAGGGCGTAGGTTTTTGCGTCTTGGTTTTCTTGCTTGAGCTTAAGTCGACTGTAGCGGCCTGTAATTTCCCAGCCTGGCTCTGAGCTTGCGCCTAGTTTTGCGTTTTTATACTTACGGTATCCGCCCGATAGTTGATAACCAAATTGCAAATAGCCGCCTTCGTAATCGTTAGTTGTATTTTCAATACTGGTTACTTGTGCTTGTTGCCACTCAGCCATCATGGTAAATCTGTCTTTTAGCCATAGTAGCTCTACGCCTTGTTGCGAAAGGCTATCGGCATTAATTTTATCGCCTTCTATTAATGAGTCGGCGGTATAAACTTCAAGAGGTTCATTTACTCTAAATTCGTTACCGTCGTACTGCCTTTCACTAAATGCGACGCCTAGGTGTAAAAGGTTGGTGTTTTGCTGCCACGGCACCCAGGCTAAGCGCCCTGTAATAGCAGACGTTGCTTCGTCTTCATCGGGCTCGTAATAACCTAGTTGCCAATTTACTGAGGCTATGTCCCCGGAAAGGCTAATACCAAAACTGCGCCCTGGTGAAAATGCTTCGCTTATCATGCTACGCTCAAGCATTAGCAATTTACGCGAGCTAGTTAGTTTTTCTAGGCCAAAACCTTCTTTTTGTTGGCCTATGGTTAAATCGGCATATTTCCAGCCAGAGTATTCTAGGTAGGCGTCTTTTATTTCGGTTTCGCCATCGGCAAAGCCAAGCTGAAATTTACTTTTCCAATCTTTACTTATATCTGATTTAAAACTTAGGCGTGCGCGGCGTATTTCTGAGGTACTTTCTGAGCTGTTGCTGTCGTATTGCCCCTCTAACAATGAGGTATCAAATTTGTTGTAGTCGAGCATGATATAGCCGCTTAGGTCTATGTCGTCGTTAATTTTGGCAAAGCTTGCGTTACTAACAAAGCAAAGAACTGAAAGAGCCGCATAAGTCATCGTTTGTTTAGAGGTCATGTTAGGCTGCCTTTGTTTGTTTTTCGGCTAAGTAACTTACTTTTAGTTGCGCTACGTCTCTTAAAAAGTCGATGTGTTCTATATCTACGGCAACGACGTTTAGGCCTGTGCGCTGTTTTAAATCATCGATTAGTGTGGCTTGGTTTTGCGGGGTTATGTTTTCTATGCGCTCGTAGCAAACGCTTTGTACTTCGTAGCGTTTTACAAATACGCTTGAGTCAATCAAAAAGGCAATTAAGCAAATAATACCGTTAAGAATGCTTAGCTCAATTAAACTCATTTGCCCTACAGAGGTCAGTAAAGCAATGGCAGTAACAAGGAATAAGTAAGTCATCTCTTTAATCGAAATAGACTCAGTGCGGTACCTTAGCATGGTAAATACGGCAAATAGGCCAAATGCAAATTCCATTGACATATCAACACCGTGCAGCAAAAAGGTAATAATAAAAACGCCTACGCCAAATAAAATAAACGAGCCTGCTACCACTGCATTTTTACTTACGCGAAAATAACAGCCATAGCAAAGTACAGCCAGCGATAGGATGTTTACTAAAAAGCGGGAAAGAAAAATAAGATCTAATTTGGTCATTTTAATTATTCTCTAAAGGTAAAAGCGGGTTAGTGCGGTTAAGGTGTTTTAAACGGGCTAAAACAGGTTTAAAGCGGTTTACTTTTAAACGCTCGGGGTAGAGCAAAGCACAGCCAATGCAGTATTTACTAAACGAGGCAGGGAATATGTGGTGTTTGCTCATAAGTTTATAAAATGGCGAGCGTTTTGTTTTTTTACTTTGCTTAAGCTCGGCAATAAAAAAGCCCGGTAAGGTTATTTTATTATCGCCTTTTGGGGTGTTGTACCACAGGTTAAAATCAAGCGTTAAACGCTCGGCTTTTTCTTCGTTAGCTAGGGCTATGCGGTTATAGCCGCTTTGCTGGGTTACGTTTAAATGTGCAAAGCTGTTTTTCATTTGCTCTTTAATAAACGCCGTGCTGTTAGCTTGCTGGTTGTTAGTTTGCGCGAGCTTTATACGTGTTTTTACTGTGCGGCTTTGGTTGTTTTTTAGTTTTACTTCTAGGTATTCGGTGGCAGTATCAACGTAGCGCCTTTGGCGTACTTTGTAGCGATTAAGCTTACCGTTATGATGGGCTTTATATAAATCAAGCTCGGGCGTATCAAAGTACTGATTATAATAAGAGAATAAACGCTTACCTTGTATATCAAGTACACGGTACTGGCCTTGTATATGAGTAAGTAGCTCAGGTAAAAACGATAGTGGCAGCATAAACTTGCTGTCTACACGGTTCATTAAATTAGCGTTATTAAGATCGTTTAATCCGTAACCTTCAAATGGGGCGAGCAACTCGTTAATTAAGCTTGTTAATGAGCCACGATCATCTGGTTTTTCAGGCTGAGCCTGCTTATTTTTAGTGTTTATAGCAGTAATTGCTACTGGTGAGATTGAAGTATCCTTTTCAAAAAGTTCATCCTTAAAACGTGCTTGAATTGTCATAATTTTCTCAGATTATTAAATTGCAAAGTAATAGAGTGCAGTGCCAGCGTGCTGACACCGCATCAAGGATGGGTTGTTTATCTAGAGCAAAAGCCGCTGCCATCACCCGCTGAGGGCAATGTGCCATCAAGCTGCGCGGCCATATTTGCTACGCGGTACTCCATAAACGAGGTTAAGCCGTAAAACTGCCCCGTGGTAGAGGTTAGGTTTTGCTCAAAGTAGGTTGAGCCATAAAAGCTAGTTGGGTCGTTTTGTACGTGCTCACGAATTAAATCGGCTATTTCATTTACGCGTGCGTTAAATGTGTCGCTTGAAAGTGAGCCATTAATAAGCTGTGTTAAGTAACTGTGGTACGTATCGAGGTGGCTTTGCTCGGCAAATACATTAGCAATTAATGGGCGCTCGCTTAATGCCCCGCTTACAGGCTCATCAATGTAGAGCTCTCTTACATCTACGCTATTACAATCCATGTTAAATGTGCCGAATGACTCGTTAAAATCCCACGGTAAAATGCTAAATACGCCATCGTCATCGTAAATATAATAGTTATGTGCAAGCGGGCCGTGGTAGCTATCTAAATTAGACAGTGAAGTACTAACCGACATATAACGCAGCAGCGTGTCTATATCTATGGCGCTGGTTTCGCCTTCATCTAGCGATTCAACAAAGTTAATAAAGGCGCCGTTATCGGTGGTGTCTTCGTTGGTTTGCAGGTTTATATCGGCGTAGCTTTGTATGTCGTCACCTAGCCATAGTAAATCGCTTCCTGTGCCATCTGGCTTGTATAAATCGCCGTTACTGTTGGCAAAGTGTTTTTCAACAAATTCGCCATCTACGGCTTCTACCATTAAATACAAACCAAATAGCTCGCCGTTTACATAAAAGTTAACGTAAGCATGCTCAGGCGTTGGCACGCCCATTTCATCCATAAGCTCGTAGGCGATTACTTCACGCATGTACGACGGGTCGTTAAACGAGTTTTGTAGTGTGAATTTTTTTAGCCCAAAAAACTTTTGCCCCGACACATATTCGTTAATATCAACCTTAAAGCTGTAACGGTCGCTGCTAGAGTTGGCAACGCTGCTTAAGCTTGAGCCGCCTTTAGTGCGAATAGCTACGCTATCGAGTGTTACCCCATTAAAGGTAATAGCGGTTTCGTGATATTCCTCATCAAGTGGGTTATCTAGAATGTCTTGCCAGTTTTCATCGCTAATTGTAATAGAAAGCGTATTAACGGCCGTAGGTGTAAAGGCGGTTGCAACTGTATTTTCACTACTTGGGGTAGGTGTTAAAAACGCATGAGTAAAGCCTGTACTGCTACTTAGGCCGTAACTAAAGCCTGTGGCTACATCACTTTCATCCCAGTCAATGTAGTCAATTACTTCATCGTTGAGTATTAAGCTTAGCTCGTCTTCTTTGCCTAGTTTAAACGGGACGTAGTAAGTGCCTGGGTCTTCATCGGTGGCATAAATAGTAATGTATTCACCTGCGTATAAATCTATGTCAGGCAGGGTTACGGGGTCTATGTCGTCGCTTTCATCAATAACTTGGTAGTTGGCTAAGTTAATTGTATTTTCGCTGTTGTTGTATAGCTCAAACCAGTCGCTGCCATCGTCTGCGGCGCTTGCCACTATTTCGTTAATAACGAGTGGCCCGTGGGTTGCTTGGCTGTTTGAGCTAAGCTCTGTTGGAGTGAGTACTGTAGTTGCATCGCTGCCATCTGGGTAGCGGCCATAGCTGTAACCACTTAGCGCTTGGCCTTTATTCCAGGATAACTGCTCTATAATTACATTGTTACTGTAAAGGCTTACGGTATCGCTTGCGCCTAATTTAAACGCTACGCTTGGCAGGTCGCCTAATTCATCGGTGCTTGCGTAAATACGGTAAAACTCACCCGGCGATAACGTAATATCAGGTAGAGCAAATTGCTCGTTATTGTCATCACTTAGTGTGTAGTCGGCTAAATAAATATCGCTACTGCTTGTTACATAAAGCTCTATCCAGTCCTCGCCGCCGCTGCTGTCTTTTGCTACTACTTCGTTTATACGAAGTGGTGCATCTTCAGCAATTAGCGTTGTAACAAGTGTAGAGGTATCGGCTGTTTGGTTAGCTGCGCCCTCTGTGGGCGTTAGTGTTTGCGCGGTGCCGGTGCCGTCGGTGTATAAGCCGTAACTAAAACCTTCAGCGGCTTCGCCTTCTTCCCAATCAAGTACAGACACCGCAGTGCCGTCCTCGTATAATGTAACCGCATCGTCGCTCCCTAGTTTAAAGGTAACGTAATAGCCGCTATCGGGCGGGGTGTCGGTTTCATCAATGGCTTGAATAACAATAAACTCACCTTGCGAAAGCGCTACTGCGGGTAAAGCTTGAGGCTCTCTGTCGGCGTTATCATCAACAAGTGAAAATACCGATAAGTCGGCTATATCTTCAGTGGCGTATAGCTCAATCCAGTCGTAGGTGGTGTCGCTTGGGCTTGCGACAATTTCGTTAATAACTAAGCCCGTTGAGGTGGTTGTTGATGATAAGTCAGTTTGCTCTGTGCTGCTATCGGTTGTTTGCTCAGTACCGCCACAGCCATATAAAAATGTAGTAGAGGCGATAACTGAATAAAATATAAAAGGTTTTATATTCATGTATGCACGCTTATTATTTTATTAAAGTGGGCAAACTATAAAAATAGAAGGTGCAAACAATGTGTAAACATTCAGTAATATTCAGTATAGTGAGCTTAATTACTCACTTTAAAAGTTACTTTAACCTTATGTTTAAACAATTAATTTTATTGTGCGCGTTAAGCATGCCGCTTGTAAGTACTGCCGCTACTGCGCCATTTTCGGGCGATATTACAACTGATGTACTATTAAGCGATTACGATAAGTTTAATAAGCAGTACAACGCATTTACGCCAACCGAGCAAGATATAGCCTTAATGCAAAAGCTAGAAGGCAAGGCATTAGTTGTATTATTTGGCACTTGGTGTCACGACAGCCAACGCGAAGTCCCAAAGCTTATTAAGTTACTTGATGCGTCTAAGGTAAAACTTGCAAGCGTTAAATATGTGGCCGTGGGTTACAACAAGCAAGACGACGCTGGAATAGCACTAGCGCACGACTTGCAATACACCCCTACGTTTATAGTAAAAGATAATAGCAAAGAGTTAGTACGCGTAGTTGAAAAACCAACGGGTACATTGGCACAAGATTTAACGCAGGGTTTGTGAGTAGAGCTTGGGGCTGTGAGAGCTTACTGATTCAGCCTAATAGACTTATAAGTTAGCTTGTGGGCTGTTATGAATGATCTCTTAGTATTTCAATATGAGAGGTCAGGATTTTACCCCTTTGTTTTTTTAAGGAGGAAGTATGTTTTTAAAAAGTGATGTAGAAAAGCTTGAAGAAAACTTTAGGTTAGCTAAGCAGGCATTACCTGATATTGATAGTTCTAGTGGCTACCCTAATTATCCTGAAGTTATTTCTGAATTTATGAATAGTCTATGTTCCCCTCCGTGGTTAAAAATTGATTATGACCCAAAAGAAGTAAAAAATATCATTTCAAATATAGATAATGCTTCCCCTGATAATTTACGTAATGTATTGACAGATGCAAATCGTATTGAACGTTTTGGTTGTGGGCAATGGGCAGTAATTTTAGGCGGAGATTTTTTTCCTTTAGTTATAGCTCGTGCTTATGAGCTCACAAAACCCTAACAAACATAAGCGATAGAGGACAAACTGTCTCACACATCACGAGTTATCAACGCTCGCTTTAACGTTTATGTAAATTTACGACGCGCGTTAAATTCACTCATTTAAAAATTGAGCACTAAATAAACTTTTTTCGAATGCTTGCGCAGCATGCGAAGACGGTCTGTCTTTATAATGCAGTTGGTATAGCGGCCGAGAGAGTTGCTCGTTATTTTTTTGGCTCAGGCGTGTTAATTTGCCTAACTGCACTAAATCTTCTGTGACTACGTTTGGCAATAAAGCGACCCCCATACCTTGAGCAACAGCTCTTGCTATGGCTTCGTTGCTGCCTAATTGCATACTTTGCTCAGCCTGTACGCCATGCTCTGCTAATAACTTTACCGACATTTCTAACGTGCCAGAGCCTGGCTCGCGTAATAACCAAAACTGCTTATTTAACCATGCTTTTAAGTCTTTAGTGGGCTTAAAGTTACTGGGTATAACGACACTCATTAAATCGTTTTGCCAGTGCTTACTTATTATATGTGGCTCGGTAGGTGTGCCTTCAACCAGTGCTAAATCTATAGTGCATTCAAGTAAGGCATGCTCAATTTGCGCGGTATTAGCCACTTGTACTTCTACTTTTATATGCGGGTACTGCGCGCAAAATTTGGCTAAATAAGGCGGTAGCCAATAACTGGCAATGGTGGTGCTGGTGCCTATAACTAATGTACCGCGCTTAAGCCCTGTGCGCGACTTAATATCGTCAATGGCGGCTTTTTCGATAGCAAAAATACTGCGGGCGTGATCATTCAAAGCTTGGCCGCCTTCGCTTAAGGTGAGCTTTTTACCCTTAGATGCACGTTCAATAAGTTGAATATTTAACTGATGCTCTAGCTCTTTTAGCGCTTTAGAAACAGCGGGCTGGCTTATAAAAAGCGCTTCGGCTGCGCCTGAAAAGCTACCCAATTTAGCCACTGTATAAAACACCCTAAGTGCATGTAAGTTCATTGTATAACCTTAAATTGCATAACTCTAAATTGTATAACTTTAAGTTATCAAATCATGATTTTAATATATTGGAGTTATATTTTGAGCTTTCTTACAATTAAGTCAACACATCAACTTGGTTTAAGTGAGGGAATATTATGCTTAGCGCTATTAAAAATAGTTTTCAGCCTATAGGTATTAATACTAAGCAATACGGCGATACGCGCTGGTGGTTAGGTATGCTGCTGGTGGTTGTGTTAGCGGGGGCATCTGTTGCATTAAGTAAGTTACCTATAATGCAAAGTGCGCAATTTAGCTCCTTAACAATTGGTATTGTGCTTGGCATTATTGTGGGTAACAGTGTGTTTTCGCGTATAGCTACGCGTACAGATGTAGGCGTTGATTACGCTAAAAGTATATTACTCAAAGCGGGCGTTATTTTATTTGGGTTTAGAATTACTTTTGCGCAAGTAGCGGATGTAGGCTGGCATGGCCTATTAACCGATGTGGTAATGCTGCTTGGTACGTTTATATTAGCAGTACAGCTAGGTAAGCGCGTTTTTAAGCTTGATGAACAAACAACCATACTAATAGGTGCGGGTAGCTCTATTTGTGGCGCCGCAGCGGTAATGGCAACTGAACCAGTTATAAAAGCACAAGCGCATAAAGTATCTGTAGCGGTGGCAACGGTTGTGGTGTTTGGCACGTTAAGTATGTTTGCCTACCCAATTATGTTTGAATATATGGGTGTGAGTGAGCATGCGTACGGTATTTTTGTTGGTTCAACCATTCATGAAGTTGCGCAAGTGGTAGCAGCAGGAACTGCGGTAAGTGCCAATGCAGCCGACACCGCCGTGATTGAAAAAATGCTCCGTGTAATGATGCTTGCGCCATTTCTAGTGGGCTTATCGTTTTGGCAAAGTAAAAAGCATGCAAACATAAACGCACATGGCGGCGAGCAAAAATCAGGAATTACAATCCCTTGGTTTGCAGTGTTATTTATAGTGGCAAGTGGCGTGCATTCGTTATCGGTTATTCCGCAAGGTACTACAAGCGCTATTATATGGTTTGACAATATACTACTTACCATTGCCATGGTCGCACTTGGGCTGCGTACCCACGTTGGCGCTATTCGCCAAGCGGGTATAAAGCCACTGCTATTAGCTGGCTGTTTATTTTTGTTTTTAACCTTAGCTGGCTTTGCCATTAATATAGGCATTGCGCAGCTGTTTTAAATATAACCTAGTGGAGGTAGATTGGCTTAAATAGGCCAATCTACTTCGTTTAAGTGATCGAGCTGCTGTGTTTTATTACTGTGCCCGTGCCATTTATTGGTATAAATACCATTTGGATCATACTGCGCCGTTTGTTTTTGTATATTAAAGTGGCGGCCGCCACGCGGATCAACCCCCACACCGGCTATGTACTGCCAGTTGCCCCAGTTTGCTGCTACATCGTAATCAATCAATTGTTGCTCAAAATAGGCTGCGCCGTATCGCCAATCAAGGCCAAGCTCGTTTACTAAACAGCTTGCTGCAATTTGCCGTGCTCTATTTGATATATAACCCGTAGTGTTTAGTTCTTCCATAATGGCATTTACAAGCGGGTAAGGCGTTGTGCCGTTACACCAAGCAACAAAGCGTGTAGGTGTAAAAGTAGTAAGCGGTTTAGTTTGTTTTTGCCCCTTAAAGCTAAACAGGGTGTTACCTGCTTTAAGTGCGTGCCATTTAAAATACTCTCGCCATAGCAATTCAAACTTAATCCAATAAGTAGACTCGTTTGCCGTATTGCATTGCTCGTAATTTTCTACGGCTTTGTAAACTTGTTTTGCACTTATACAGCCAAAAGCAAGCCAAGTACTAAATTTGGTGGTGTTGTTAAAGCCATCAAGTTCGTTGCGAGTCGTTTTATAAGTACTTGGCATTGCGCCTGCAAAGTATTGCTTTAAATGAGCTTGCGCACTTTTAAGCCCGCCATGCATTACGCCTTTATTTGTTATACGTTCTATAGGTTTTTTTGCGCATAAAGTTATTGGCTTAGGCAGCAAGCCGTTTGGCAAAGTTGTTGGTGTAATAGGGCTATTAGCGGCCTCTACCTTTTTACGAAACGGGGTAAAGTGTTTAGGTAATTCGCTTAAATCAAAGGGGAGGTCATTTTGCTTAAAGAGCGTGTCTTGCTGCGTTCCTGTAAATTGTGTATTGGGGCAATGTGCTTTGAGTAAGTTTATTTGGCGTTGCTCGTACACGCCAAATTGTTCGCTGTATACAACTTCATCAATATTTTGCTCATTAATACGCGCTTTTAAAAGCGATACGGGTTCGCCATCAAGCACATGCAGGGTTTGCCCGCGCTCAATAAGTGCTTGTTGTAGTTCGTACAAGCTTTGCATTAAAAATTGCTGTTTGTGTATGCCGTAAGGTTTTTGTTGGTAGTTATTATTTTTAAACCAGTGCGGGTTAATAACAAATACAATATCAAGCGCGCATTGCTGCAACATAAGGTCACTAAAAATTGGGTTGTCGGTTAGGCGTAAATCGTTTTGTAGCCAATATAAAATGCGTTTGCTCATACTTATGCTCTGGTTTTTGTAATCATTAAGTTTACGAAGCAAAAGCGGGTAGGGATTGATTTTCACTTGTATTTAATTAAGAAAGGATGAGCAAGTGTGACTTGCTCATCTAGGTTTACTTAAGAGATTGAGTGGCTTGGCGTATATTTTCAGATATATAGGCAATTAAATAAACAAAAACAGTGAGTGGTAAACCAAATATAAATAAGGCAATTTTGTACTTATTAGCAACAGTTGATTTAGGTAAGGTAATTGCAAAGCAAACGCTCATGGCTAACCAAAATAAAGCTAAAAGTGTTGATATGTTTGATTGAGGGTTAGATAAATCACAAGTGCCAAATGAAATACTGGCAATAGATGCGTTACCTATTTCTATACACTCGTTGCTGTTAATAAGGCTTAATGTAATTACTGTTATGATTAATACTAGTAATAGAGGTAATAAGTGTTTCATATTTTCTTCCTTAATTATTTAATTTTATGGGTCGCTCTATAGCGCCTAAACAAAATTAAGTCGATTGGCAAAAAATAACGATAACAAAGCCATTAACTAGTTATTATAAAGTTATAACCATGGTATTACCTTGGTTATAACTTTTATAAGTCATTACTATTCAATAGGTTGTGTTTTTACTTCAGCTATAAGCTGATAACCTCGTTTCATTACAGACTTTATATATTTGGGGTTTTTTGTGTCGTTATCGTTAAGGGCTACACGTAGTTTGCTAATAACTCGTCTAACTGCGGTATCGGTTACTATTTGATTCTCCCATACATTATTGTGTAACTCTTCAAGGCTAACTATTCTTGGCTGTTGCTCTATTAAATAGCTAAGTACCTGCATGCATTTGGGCTCTAATGTGTAGAGGTTATCTTCTTTTATTAAAGACTGCTGCAGGCTGTTAAAAGTGTACTCGCCAATTGTTAGCTGATTAACACTCGGCTTTTCAATAACAGGTTCTGCGCAAACATGGTTAGCTTGGGTTTTATTTGCTGCTGGGTTTGAATATTTTTTATAAACGCGAGATACCATCATTCCAGTTAAATTCATTAAAAGCACTAGCGGGCTGAGTGGAAATGCACATAGGAAAAGTAAATACTTAAACCCCACGTGTACATTTGGTTTATTAAGCATTTGCCCAAATAACACATTTAAAAGCATCCATATAATAAAATAAGGCGTAAGGGAAATTGAATCTGTTTGCTCCCCACAAACGCCATATTTTACGCCCTCTATGTAGTTTGATGCTTCTAAACAAAACGCATTAGCTTGGCTGCTAAATAAAATGAATGATATAAAAATAAGTAGGTGTTTCATTAAAAAGTCCGTTTAGAAAGAGGCGGAAAATAATACCGCCTTCATTAATGTTAAATAGCCGATTTTTGTTTTTCTATCCAATCGTTTATAACGTCTTCAAGCACTGCCATAGGCAATGAGCCTTGGCCAATAACAGTGTCGTGAAAGCTGCGTATATCAAATTGTGTACCAAGCTCTTTTTCGGCTTTTGCACGTAGTTCTCGTATTTCTATTTCGCCCATTTTGTACGAGAGCGCTTGGCCTGGCCATGAAATGTAACGATCTATCTGATCCTCCACCGCACTTTGTGGTAAAGCGGTATGACTGGCTAAGTAATCAATTGCTTTTTGGCGGCTCCAACCAAAGGCATGAATACCGGTATCAACCACTAAGCGCACTGCACGCCACATTTCGTAGCCTAAACGACCAAAGTCGCTGTACGGGCTTTGATAAAAACCAGCTTCTTTACCTAAGCGTTCTGTGTATAGTGCCCAACCTTCGCCAAATGCAGAGTGGCTAAGTGTGCGTCTAAATTCGGGGACATTTAACTCCATAGCAATGGCGTTTTGTAAATGGTGCCCAGGTATGGCTTCGTGCAGACTAAGTGCTTCTAAATTATATAAAGGCTGCAGTTTAGGTGTTGAGGCTAAAAAATAAGTGCCTGGCGAGCGGTTATCTGGCGGTGGCATATAAAACGCACCACGACTTGCTGAGCCCTTAATAGTAAAGGTGTTACGCGGTAAGTGGCCAAAGTAGGTGGGCAATTTGCCATACATTTTTTGCGTTATAAACGCGGTTTTTTCTAGCAAGTCTTGCGCGTCTTTTGCGTAAAATTGCTCATCGGTTGCTAAAAATTCTAAAAACTCACTATAGGTGCCATCAAAGCCTACTTCATCAATAATATTTTGCATTTGCGCCTTAATACGCGCGACTTCTTTAAGGCCTAGTTGATGTATTTGTTTAGGTGTGGCGTTTGTTGTGGTGTAGTAATTAACTGTGTACTTATAGTAGTCAAGCCCGCCTTTAACGCTTGCTATGCCCGGCTGCGCTCTACAGTGTGGCATATAGTCATTTTCAAAAAAGTCGTAAAAATGCTGATACTCAGGAATTACTTTATCTTTAATTACAGCTTGTGCTTTTTGTTTTAAGTTTGATTTTTGCACTGCACTAAAGGTATTAGGTATACGCGTAAAGGGCTCGTAAAGGGCGCTGTTTTTGGGGTTTTTAACTATGTGCGCGCTAATGCTTTGGCTGTAATTTTCAAAGGTTTTACAGTAATGGGTAAACCCTGTTTTTATTCCTTCTTTCATTAAATCAATATTTTGCTGATTAAAGCGCGGGTAGTCGGCAAGGCTGATTAAAAATGCGTTGTAATCATCAGCTGTTAAAAAAGCCATATTAGCGGGTGCTTCTGCAAAGTAGGTATGCCAGCCACTTAAAAAGTTTACCGGAAAATACTTATCTTGATAAAGGTAGCTTTGCTGCTCGGTTTCTCGCTCATATTTAAATAAGCGGTAGTTCATTAGCTGATCCTTGTTGAGCGTTTTAGGGTCAATGTTGGCTAAGCTTTTTAGCACGCTGTTGTTATAAGCTTGGCGCTTTGCAATGGCTTGTTCGCTCCAATTTGGTAATGTGCCGTTTGGTTTCCAACCGTCTGGATCGGTTCGAAAAAATATTTTTTCAGCTTTGGCATTTTGCCAGTGGTTATCAATAATGGTTTTTAAGTCGCTGTTACTGTCGGCAAGGCTTGGTAGCGAGGTGGCTGCTAAGCAAATAGCTAAAATACGTTTTTTAAACATAGTGATCCGTTATTGGCGAGTTAGTCGCGCTTTTTTATTTTAATTTGTGCTCAATATAGTACCAAGTTAACTTAATCAATGCGCTTACTTTTATAACTTGTACCTCTAGGCTTTACTTTTTGATTGAACAAATTTCACTGCGTAACTGAGTGGGGCACTAGTTTATTGTTTTACCAGCGTTTAGAATGATTAAAACTAATTACAATCAATGACCGTCATGTTTAATAAAGTAATAACGCTGATTGATGAAGCTAATAACCAAGACCCGAATACTGAGCAGCACAATGGAGAAAGTTTTCCTAAAGAGTATTTATACTCACAGCGTATGAGCGAAATGCTAACTCGCTTTAAGCCTGATGCCGATGAACTCATGCAAATTGCAGTGCGTGGGCAGCATATACAACGTTGGAAGTCGCCGCGTAGCGACTTTGCAATGAACAAGCAAGGCTATCATCAATGGCGCAGTGCGCTTTATATATTTCATGCCAGTAGCGTTGTTGCGCTTATGCAGCAAGCAGGGTATAGCGAGGCTGAGCAAAACAGAGTGTACGATGCAGTTGCTAAAAAAAATATTAAACGTAACCCTGATAGCCAATTAGTAGAAGACGTAGCAAGCCTGGTATTTATTGAGCATTACATGCTCGGGTTTGCTAATAGTAAGCCTGATTACGATGAGCAAAAATGGATAGGTATTATTCGCCGTACATGGCAAAAAATGTCAGACGACGCGCATGAGTTTGTACTTGCAGGTAATATTACATTACCTGCGCCGCTTGTTGGGCTTATTCATAAAGCACTTGAGTAAAGTAGTGTAAGTTAAGTATTAAAATAAAAGGATTTTAGAATGTTATGCCCACGCACAAATACCTCTCTTGAGCCGTTATTAATTGGCGGGATTACTGTTTTTACGTCAGCGCAAGGCGGCGTATTTTTTGATAACAGCCAAATTTTTAAGTTTAGTTCGCCTGAGTTAAAGCATGGTCAGGTTCTACTTAAGTATTTGAGTAACTATACCGAAGGCGAGGGCGAAGTCTCATCGCGAGTAAATTGCCCAAAGTGCTTAGGGTCTGTTGAACTTTGCGGATTAAAATTTGTTCAAACTAGGGGCTATTTAATCACGGCGCGAGGTTTGTAACCTAGTGGACTAAGTAAAAGCCAAGCAACAAAGAGTAAATAGTCCCTAGGAAGAACCCTTTGGGTAGCGCCTGTTTGGCATTAATGCTACGTTATCGCCTATTTATGGGGAATAACCACACT